>JAAWBT010000004.1 GCA_022792835.1 Lachnospiraceae bacterium
AGTGAACTTCATTCTGGAATGCGGGTTATATATAAGGAAAGTGGTGCATAGATGAAGAAAAAAATAGTTCCGTTTGCATTGTTCGTAATAACCGCATGTTTTCTGCTTTTTGAAATCTGGACAGAAGGGGAGATTGCTTCTCTTGTGAATCGTGATCTTTACGTGATCCGTTTGGAGAACCAGGCGTTCCATAGGAGTGATATGGAGATTATGCTAAATTACGGTTACGATTTTAGTCAATATGGGGAGGAAATCCTTGAAGTAGAGACGCGGCGCAGTAAGCAGGACACAACGGTGATTGCTACAAATGAAAACTGGGAATATATTGTAAGAGAAAAAATGATACAGGGCTCCTGGTTTAATCATATGCAAATACAGCAAAAATTGCCGGCAGCTGTTATCAATCGTCAGGCAGCGATACAGTTTTTTGGAACCGGCAATGTTCTTAAAAATAAGTTTGCTGTCGATGGAAAGGAGTATACGGTTACAGGAATTGTTGACGACAGAATGGAAAAGCCCCAAATTTATATATCATATGAGAACATGCTGGCATACCATAAACCAGACTTTGAGATTTCTCAAATATGGGTGCTTTTGAAGAATCACTCAGAAGAACGGCTTTTGCTGACGAGATTGGGATATCTGGCAGAGGAAGCAGAAACTTTTAATATGAGAGATTATCAGGAAGTGATTGATACAAGGGGGAAGGGTATGCTTTTCCTGACAGGACTTTTCCTTACGCTGAAACTGTCGGCCCTTTTCGCTGAGCAATGGAAAAGATTCTCTGCCGAAATAAAAGTATTTCTGGAGGATCATTATCTGATACAAAGCTGTAAATTGCTGCAAAGACGCAATATACAGAAATATATTTGGGGGATGGCCGGAAGTATCGTTATAATTTATTTCATAGGGAAAATCACATGGTTTGTCCCGATCCTTCCAGGGGCTGAATATACGCAGGGCTGCAAAAGAATACTGGAATGGATCAGAAAAATTCTGATTTATTATATACAGCCAAAGATGACTGTATCAAAATATGTTATCCTGGATGAATGGAATGTCTTATCAGTGGTAATCAGCTGTGCTTTTTTGATGTGTGCGTCTGCATTTCTTGTATGGAGGCGGCAGAAGAATAAAAAAGCGCAGAAGGCATGGTGCAAGAGTTGATGGAATCGTAGGAGGGCTGTCATAATAGGTAGATTTATATGGTAAAAAATCTGCGGCATGGTATAATGAAATTGTCGAGAAAAAACATTTGAGGCCGCAGATTGGGACCTCAGAGTGAATGATACATAAAATTAGAGAGGAATTGAAATGTTTGAATTAAAGCAAGTTGGTGAAAGGAGTTATTACATTAACTGCCCCGCGAAAATCGGTATTTATAAAACAAATGACACAGAGGTGTATCTGATAGACAGCGGAAATGATAAAGATGCCGGCAGAAAGGTCCGCAAGATACTGAGTGAGAATGGATGGAACTTAAAAGGAATTATCAACACCCACTCTAATGCAGACCATATTGGCGGAAACAAGTATCTGCAGCAGCAAACAGGCTGTAAAATATTTGCAGAGGGTATTGAAGTAGCGTTTACAAAGTATCCTCTTTTAGAGCCGTCATTTCTGTATGGCGGATACCCTTGTAAAGATTTAAGGCACAAATTTTTACTTGCCTCCGAAAGTGATGTCAGTGAGCTTTCGGATTCTGACTTTCCCAAAGAATTGGAGGTCATTCCATTGCACGGACATTTTTTTGACATGATTGGCATTCGCACACCGGATAATGTGGTTTTTCTTGCGGATTGTATCAGCAGTAAAAGTACGTTGGAAAAGTATCAGATTGCTTTTATTTATGATGTAGAGGAATATCTAAACACCTTGGATAAAGTGGAAGCTATGGAAGCTGCTGTGTTTGTGCCTGCCCATTCAGATGTAACTGACAATATCAAAGGTATAGTGCAGTTTAACCGCCAAAAAGTATCTGATGTGTCAGACAAAATACAGTCGGTCTTAAAAACGCCTATGTGCTTTGAGACACTTTTAAAGCAGCTGTTTGATGAATACGGATTGACAATGAGTTTTGAACAATATGTTTTAGTGGGAAGTACGGTGCGTTCTTATTTGTCATGGCTAAAAGATAACGGAAAGATAAGGGCAGTTTTTACGGATAATTTGTTGATGTGGAACAGTTTATGATCTGGAGGAAGCCATGGAGAAGATTCGGCTGTTGACTGTTCAGTGGAAATGAAAACAGGACTGCATAAAAATACCGCCAAAGGCTGTTGGAGATCAAAGCCTTTGGCGGATTTTTATTTTTTAGAAGAACCTATGCAACTGCCAGGAAGGGTTTTCGTTCCGTCTGGTTCTGCCCAGAGCGGCCGTCAAGAGCCGTCTCCTGGGTTTTGGGTTCTGCCGCAGTGACTGTTCTGGTGGTGCCGCCGGAAATATAAACCTCGCCACATTCCGGGCAGATGCCAGTGTGGAGAGTGACATCTTGGCTGACTACGCGGCGGTCCTCCCGTTCGGCCTTTGCCTGTTCTCTGACCACATGTTCCTGTTCGTGGCCGCGGACAGCAGAGGCGGCAGCCTCAGGAGCTACATGGGTGGGAGTTTGAAAAGAAACCCCCATGTCATCGGAGCCATCCTGGTATTTCCGTTGTTTGCAGGTCTGGCACTCCTCACTGCCCTCAAGCTTTCCAACGGCTTCATTTTCAGAGATATTTTCTTTCTGGTCAGAAAGTCCCGACAACCCTTTTAAATTTTCGGAAGAGGAGGGATCCAGATATTGGATCCGCATCCGCACAGCCAGTTCCTCCGGGGAGGCGCTCATCTGCATAAAACCGGAGCCAGAGGGATCTTTATCCGTCTGTGAACCTTCTGTGGGAGAAGCCAGATATAATCTGCCGCCGGAAAAGACGGCGGGCTGCGAACCAACAGTTCCGGGGGCAGCTGCAGGAACATTTTGTGCAGCGCCGTCTGTTGCCGGTCGGGAAGTGTGCTTCGCGGACCCGGAAGCCTCTGTGGACCCGGCAGCAGGCAGGTTCCGATCCTGAGCGGACGTCCCTGATAAGCTGCGGGCAGGAGCGTTTCCATAGGAAAAACCGTAGCGGTACATGGAATAATAGGAATTCATGGTCGAAATGCCGTTTAACATATCTCTCACCTTTCATTTTTATAAAAATGTCTTCATAGACATCGTCTGTTCTTATACTTATTCTAATGGAATCCACGCAAAATTACAAGATGATTTATGGTCAAAAATTCCATTGCCCTGCAAGGCAGACAGTGAAAAAATAGCAAGGTTTGTCTCTGGCAGCGTTTTTGGGCTTTTGGCTGCTGGCATTTTACTTATAAAGATAGAGATAGTCCGTATAGGCATAACATTTGTTATCTCCGTTATAGGAAGCTTCTTTAATGAGATCACCGTCGGAATCGTATTCGTAGACGATTTTTGTGGTATAAGCCGAGGGATTCTTTTCTTCATTGTCAATGATGCGGTACCACAGGCAGCTTGAAACCAGACGGCCCTGGCCGTCGTATTCATTGTCATAGGTATAGTAGCTGTATTCGCCGTGTGCCTTAATGGCTTCCTCTGTCACATTGGCTTCCCG
This sequence comes from Lachnospiraceae bacterium, assembly GCA_022792835.1. GTDB lineage: Bacteria > Bacillota > Clostridia > Lachnospirales > Lachnospiraceae > Lientehia. Next base: position 3,609 of record JAAWBT010000004.1, read on the forward strand.
GAGGGCGTATTCATGGCTGGCAGTCTTGTTCCCCAGCTCATCGTACTCATATTCAAAATATTGGCTGACATAAACGGGATTCACAGCGATTTCACTGCGATTCAGGAGTCTGGAATCTGCATCAAACGTATACTGATAAACATATAACGGAGTCCGTTCTCCGGTGTGCGTGTCGTAACATGTCTTAGAGATCACGTTTCCGTTTTCATCGTACTGGTAATCTCCATAGGTGTGGATCAGATCGTCTGTTTCGTAAGCGTAATGTTCTGCCAGGCATTCCCGGCCGTTTTCGTCATATTGATAATCAGTATACTTGTATTCTTTTCCAAAATCATCATATTCCATTTCCCGAAGCAGACGTTGTTCCCCGTCATAGGTAAATTCAGTGGAGGGGTTGTCGTACCAATATTTCCTTGTTTGATACAAAACCTTCTCCGATTTTTCCGTTTCCGCCAAGAGGAACCCGTCTTCTGTCAGGAGTGCATCTGTATACTCATAGCTGTTGGTAACCTCAGAACCGTTTGAACGGGTGGTTTCTGTCAGGACGTCTCCGCAGTCGGCAATGGAGCGGCTGCTCTTGTCATAGACAAATTCTTGTTCAAAGCTGACGGTGCCGTCCGAATCAGTAAGAGTATAATGGGAGGATGCGATATAGCCGCCCTCGTATTGGTATTCCGTACAGGCGAAAGCCGAAGTATCCGTAAACCTGGCTTTCATGGTCTTGACAGTCCCGTCAGAATTAAATTCCAGCTCATAGCTGCGGTTTGACTCAGGAGGTACGGATATCTGTGTTACCCTTCCGTCGGAATCATAGGTGTAGGTAATGTCTTCGCTTATCTGAGCCTCCTCCATTTCCCCTACAGTCTGCCGCAGGGTGAAATGGGACAGATTACCCTTTTCGTCATACTGGTAGCCCCGTTCGATGGTGACGTCCTGGAGCGTGAGCTGCTGCAGGGAGTGGATGACACGGCCAAAGGAATCATAATCGCTTTCCATGGTCTGGTACAGAGAACCGTCCGTGTAGGCGTAGGCGTCCAAGTGGAAGCCGTTGGCCATGTAGGTATAGGTGATGCCATTTCCTGCACTGTCCCCTGCCACCGGCGTGACCGACGTAAGGAGAGAAATCGTATTTTGCGCATCCGCCGGAAGCTTCTGTTCCTCTTCTTTTGCCTGTTTCCCGGCCTTTTCTTTTCCGGGACGAAGGATGAGGATTGCGGCGATTGCAACGAGAAGGACACTGACCAGGACCGCCAGAGTGACGATCAGCCCGGTTTTCTTTTTGGATGGCGGAGGCTGCCCGGGACCACTGGGGATAGGGGAGCCAGGCGGCATGGGCCGGCCGCAGCCTGCGCAGAATTTTGCATGATCTGGCACGTTTGTGCCGCAGTTTGGACAAAGCATGAGAGATTCCTCCTAGATGATGTAGGTTAATAAATCCGGGGAAGCTTCTTTGTGATCCCGGATCAGCACTCGTTAAGGCTTATTATATTCGCTGTTTCCCTTTGGTTCAATTCTTTTTTAAGTTTAATCCTTCTGGAAAACGAAAAAACTTCCCACAATTTTTAGGACGTGGGAAGTTTTTATTTATATTCAGGCAAAACGGCAATCAGCAGGTCGCTCCGCCTTTCATATGCTTCTGGGCGGCGATATTTTCAGCTTTTCTGTCCAACAGATCGTCTGCAAGAAGCTGCTCCTGTACGTTTGCAAAGCCAAGACGTTCTACTGTGTCGGCGAACCGTTCCCCGGTGATTCCCTGTTCCCGGAAAAGGAGGATGGCTTTTTCTACCACAGCCAAGACTTCATCCTTATCGGTGAAAATCTTGTCCAGGAAACGTCCCTGGGCCGTCTTTTTACCCCAGCGTCCACCGATATAGATCCGGTAGCCGTCGGTGTAATCTTCGAAAGAGCCGAAGGGGCAGAAACCATGGCAGCGTCCGCAATGGTTGCAGGCATTCTCGTCGATGGTGATTGTTCCATCGACCATCTTTGCCACCTGGATGGGACAATTTTTTTCCACCTGGCAGTTTTTGCAGTTTTTGCATTTCTCCAGGTTGACAAGAGGCACTCTCTGGCCGATGATGCCTAAGTCGTTCAAGTCAGGCTTCACGCAGTTGTTGGGACATCCGCCCACAGCGATCTTGAACTTGTGGGGAAGCTTCACGTCTGCGTAGCCGTGGAAGAACCGCTCGTGGATCTCTTCCGACAAGGCGAAGGTGTCAATGAGGCCGTACTGGCAGGTGGTGCCTTTGCAGGATACCACAGGCCGCACTTTGGAGCCGGTTCCGCCGGTCTCTAATCCCCGATCCATCAGATATTCCCGGAGGGGCTCAATATTATCGAAAGGAACACCCTGGATCTCCATGGTCAGACGGGAGGTCATAGTTACCTCACCGCTTCCGAACATCTCCGCCGCATCGGCGATGGTTCTTGCCTCTTCTCCTGTGATCTTTCCGTTTCGGGTGATCACCCGTCCATTGAATTTATCCGGCGTTCTCTTATCCTTTAAGAAACCGAGTGCCTTGACTCTGGTCTCCTCTGCCTTGGGAATAACGGTTTTGGCAGTCTTTACTTTCACATCGTTGAAGAAGCCGCCGCCTTCCAGCACCACTGTGTTTGTATAGCCGAAATGGCGCAGGCGGTTTTGCAGGAAGTAGCCTCGTTTGCCCTTGGCACAGACGAGAAGCAGTTTCTCTTCTTTGCCGATTCCCTCGAGAGGCCCGTCCACCTCAGCCAGCTTGATATACTGGGCGCCTGTGATAGAGGGAGCAGGAGCCACGTCCAGCACCCGGTAATCTTTGGCCTCTCCGGCAGTGTACTGGGCGGGGGTCATGCTGACAAAGTCGCCGCTTAACTTGTTGAGCAGCACGTAAGCGGCCTGGACCAGCGGATGGATGGCTGTGGAGAAAGGCGGCGCATAGGCGAAATCCGCATTCTCAAAATCTTCCAGCCTGGCGCCCATGGTGATGCCCATGACGGCGATATCCACCATCTTGTCCACAGCGCCGGGGCCGAAAACCTGCAGGCCGAGAAGCTTATGGCTTTTTCTGTCGGCAATCAGTTTGGTGGCAAAGAAAGAGGCGTCCGGATAGTAGTGGGCTTTATCATCTGTCACCATAAGGGCCGTCTCCACGTCATACCCGGCGGCTTTCGCCTGGGCTTCAGTCAGACCTGTGCGGCCGCAGTTAAGGCCCGGAAGTTTAATGACACCAGTGCCCAGAACCCCGGGATGAGAGTGATCTTTCCCGGCGAGTACCTGCGCCAAGGTCCGTCCCTCCATATTGGCGGAAGAGCCCATGGGAGACCACTGAGGAGCACCTGTGATCCTATTTACGATCTGGACGCAGTCTCCGGCCCCATAGATGTCAGGAAGATTGGTTTTCATGGTTTTATCTACCACGATGGTACCCCGGTTCATCTCAATGCCGCTTTCTGCGAGAAACTGCGTATTGGGACGGACTCCGGCGGCCATGACCACTATACCGCAGGAGAACAAACCGGCGCTGGTTTTGATGCCCGTGACATGGTCTTCGCCAATGATCTCTTCCCCTTTGGTGCTGGTGATCACACGGATCCCCTGCTTTAACAGATACTTTTTGCCGTATGCGGCCATTTCCTCGTCCAGAATATTGGGAAGAATCTGAGATGCAAAGTCAACCACTGTGACGGCGACCCCTTTTTGTTTCAAATTCTCCGCAATTTCCAGGCCGATAAAACCTGCGCCCACCACAACCGCCTTCTTGACTGACCTTTCCTCCACATAGGAACGCAGGGCAATGGCGTCGTCTGGGGTGCGCATGGTGAAAACGCCGGGAAGATCAATTCCCGGAAGGGGAGGTACGGCAGGAGAAGCCCCTGTGGCAATGACCAGTTTGTCATAAGAATAAGATTCTGAAACTCCTGTTTTCAGATCTTTGACATCCACGGTCTTTTCTTTGACATTTACACCGACCGCTTCCTTTTCCGTCAAGACTGTGACACCTGTGAGTGCGGAATACTTTGCAGGGGTATTGACGATCAGTTCGTCCCTCTCTTCAATAAGCCCGCCCACATAATAAGGAAGACCACATCCGGCATAGGAAATGTCGGCTCCCTTGGTGATCACAGTGACCTGGGCGTCCCTGTTTTCCCGTTTCAGCTTGGCGGCTGTTTTTGTCCCGGCAGCGACGCCGCCGATGATCAATATTTTCATAAAAACAAAACCTCCTTCTTACAGATAAGCTTTCTTAAGAATAAAGTATAACACAAATCACAAATTATTTCTCAAAATATTCGACCACTTCTGTTTGTTTTTTGAAATTATATTTGTTCAATAAAATGATGAATATAGTAAAGCCCGGCGCCGATGGCAGTGGCAAATTTTCCATCCTCCCGTTTGGTAATGAAATTTTCTTTCATGGGGAAGGCGGAAAAAGATTTCATCATGTGAAAGAGCAGCTCCAGATCCTCCTCGGTGAAGAATGAGGCCAGATAGCCGCTGATGATAATGTTGCAGTCAATGATGGCATTGATGTTGCTCAAAGCGAGGGCAAGCTGATTGAGGTAGGTAAACCAGATGGTCTGTCTGGCCGGTGAACCGGCCCGAAGTTCAGAAAAAAACTGGTCGGCGCTGCAGCCGGCAGCCTGCTCCAGACTTTCCACAGAACAGTAGGTTTCCAGACAGCCGTGCTGTCCACAGTAACACATGGGCCCGTTGGGCATAATGCACATATGTTCAATGGTCCCGCTGTGCATATGCAGGCCAGAGTGGATCTGGCCTCCCAGAATCAGTGCGCTGCCCAGATTTTGGTTCAGCAGAACGACAAGGGTGTCCTCCATATCTTCTTTATTCCAGAGTTCCGCGAAACCGGCAGCCTTTGCGTCGTGTTCCAACCGGCAGGGATAAGGGATGAGGGAGGCGAGACGGGAAAACTGGAAATCCAGGTTATCCATAATCTTTCCGTAGATTACGGAGGTTCCGTCCCTGGAAACAATCCCCTGGGTGGCGATTCCAACACCCAGAATGGATTCTGAAGGCACAGGAAGCTCTTTGGCAAACTGGCAGATGGCTTCCCCAAGTGTCTGACAGTATTCGGCGGAATTTTCATAGGGAAGTTCCAGAACCTTCCGGCAGATCAGATTTCCGTACAGATCAATGCCAGTGATATGGACTTTTTTGGAAAACATACTGACACCGAGAGCGACTCTGGCCGTCTCATTGATGCGGATGACATAAGCCTTGCGCCCTCCGGTGGATTGGTAAAATCCGTCTTTCCGGATAAGGCCTGCGGCTTCCAATGCTTTCAGATTTTGCGTGACAGTGGTCAGGCTCATGCGTAGATTCACCGAGATCTCCTGTTTGGCAACAGACCTGCGTTCATAGATATAGTGGTAGATTGCCTTGCGGTTCATTTTTTTGACATGAGAAGCTGTCAGGCCGGTTTCAGTCATTTTATCCCCCTTATTGTCGAAAAGTAGAAAGTCTATGAGAACGCATAATTATTTTTAGCTTAACAAATTTAAGAAATGAAAGCAACAGGAAAAAGTAATTTGTGCATTTATTACAAAAACAAAGAAAATAATTTGGTGATTATTAGTATTGCAAACAAGAAGATCGGTGGGATATAATACTTTTAATCAATAGATACGCAAAAGACATAAATGAAACACATACATAAAACTAATCCTTAAAACTTTTGCAAAAAAACAGGGGAGAAGGGTATGAAACAATATTTGAGTGTTACGCCAGAAGAACGGGTGATCGGTTTGGGCTCCTCCATTGTATACGGCAACAGGGCAGAATGGTGCAATGCCACCTGGAGGCCGTTGGAGATGAGTCTTATGAGATCCAGGCAATTTTTTTATTATGATAAGGAAGAAACTCTGCCAGTGATTGTGTTTTTTTGCGGAGGCGGTTTTACCAATGTGGATCACAATGTGTGGGCGCCGGAACTTGCCTGGTTTGCAAAGCGGGGCTATGCGGTGGTCAGTGTGTATTACAGCGTGACCGCAAGGACCAGATTTCCTATGCAGTTAGAAGATGCAAAGCTGGCAATTAGGTACCTGAGGGCTCATGCGGCGGAATTTCATCTGGATGGAGAGCGGATAATTGCTATGGGGGAATCTGCCGGAGGCTATGTGTGCGGCCTTGTGGGGCTGGCCGGAAGGGACAGAACTTATGATGTGGGAGAGTATTCGGAATATTCCAGCGAGGTTTCTGGTGTGGTGTCATTCTATCCGGTGACAGATACAAGCCTGTTTGCAGAAGAGTTGAAAAAACAGGGGGAACCGATCAGCCCGCCGGATCTTATGGATTACCCGAAGCTTCCAAAGCTGGCACAGGAGAAGGCTCCGCCCTTTATGCTCCTTCACGGCACGGCAGATTCCCAGGTGCCTGTGGTCCAGAGTGAAATGCTCTACGAAGCCCTTACGGCTCATGGAGTCCGGGCAGAGCTTTACATTGTGGAAGGGGCGGAGCATGCGGACGCTCACTTCTTTCAGCCGGAAATGAAAGAGAGGATTCTTGCATTTATGGATTCGGTGACAGGGGCCAGAGGATAGGACAGAAGGAGAAAAGCGAAGGGTAAAAACAGAAATTAACCGGAATAGTCTGGTTAATCATAGAAAACAAGGAGGAACAACATGAAAAAATTAGTGGCAGCTGTACTTACAGGGCTGATGGTATTCAGCCTGGCGGCATGTGGAGGAGGGGACTCCAAAGAGACGGAAGCAAAAAAGGAAACTGAGGCAAAGACGGAAGCAAAAGCGGATGCCGGAGAGACGAAAACCGGAGAGACAGAGGCGAAGGCGCCGGAGAAAAAAGATTCCTACTCCGTAGGTATCACCATTCAGGACCTTTCCAATGCGACCTGGGCGACTCAGGTAAACACCATCACAGAGAAATGTGAAGAGCTTGGATGGACCGTCACAGCGGTGCAGCATGACAATGACGCGCAAAAGTGCATTACTCAGATTGAGAATTTTACGAACTCTGGCTGTGATTTTATCTTCATTCAGTCCTCTGCCGCAGAGGCCATCAAGGATGCGGTGAAGGCGGCCCAGGATAAAGGAATCTGTGTCATCGGAACAGGTGTGGCCTTAGAATTTGCCGACATGAATTATACCAATGACAATTATGATGCAGGATACCGCTGTGGTCAGGCTATCGGCAATTGGGCCAATGAAACGTTTGGCGAGGATCATGAGCTGATTGTGGCACAGTTCTTATATGATGAGATTGTGGAAGTGACCCAGAGAACGGACGGCCAGTTAGATGGCTTAAAGGAGACCCATCCCAAGTTCCAGGTAGTGGCAAATGCCCATCCCACCGACAGTGCTACAGCCATGACGGAGACAGAGAATGTGCTGACAGCACACCCGGAGATCGAGGTTATCTTCAACTGGGGTGATTCCATGGCTCTTGGAAGCCTGGAGGCAGTCCGGTCCATGAACCGGGAAGGTGAAGAGATGGCTATCGTCAGTGTGGACGGCACCGACGAGGCGGTGGCGGAGATCGCGGCAGGCTCTTCCCTGATCATGTCCTGCAGTCTTGGCGGACCGGAGGAGCAGGGGCTCCAGCAGTTTGATATGCTGCAGGCGTATATTGCGGGAACCAATGAGGACCATTACTATTCTCCCAATATCACCATTGACAGGTCCAATGCGAAGGATTATGCGCAATAATCCGACTGCCTGAAGTTATAGAACATTTGGATTCGGGGCGGGCTGCATCGCCGAAGGAGCGGTGCCCCGCCCTCTTATGTGGAAGAGAGGTGTAACATGGCGGGCCAGGAAGAAAGAACTGCACTTTCCGTCCGGGGGATTGTAAAGGAATATCCGGGCGTCAGGGCTTTGGACGGAGTGTCCATTGACTTTAGGCATGGGGAAGTGCATGCGCTGATGGGGGAAAACGGGGCAGGAAAATCTACTCTGATCAAGACCATTGCAGGAGCCATTCAGCCGGACGAGGGCGAAATTTATGTGGATGGAAATAAAATTGAACATATGACAACGAAGCTTTCCAGGGAACTTGGAATCGCTGTTATTTATCAGGAATTAATGATGATCCCGGCCTTAAGCGCGGCGGAGAATGTGTTTCTGGGGACGGATGTGAAGAAACACGGACTGATCGACAGCAGAGACATGAGCCGTAGGGCAAAGGAAATTTTTGATCAGCTCGGTGTGGATATTGATCCGGCCAGCAGGACGGACCGATTGTCTGTGGCTTATCAGCAGATGATCGAGATTGCAAGAGCTCTGGTGAAGAATGCGAAAATCTTGATTATGGACGAGCCGTCTGCCATGCTGACGGAGGATGAGGTACAGACCATGTTCCGGACCGTAGAGCGGCTCAGAGAATCAGGGGTTATGATCATTTATATTTCCCACCGGCTGGAGGAAGTATTCCAGATTTCCGACCGGATCTCCATTATGCGGGACGGAAAATATATCACCACACTGAATACAAAAGAGACGAACAAGCCAGAGCTGATCCACTACATGGTGGGACGTGAGCTTACGGAGACGTTCCCTGAGAAAGATTACGAGAGCGGAGACGTGGGGCTGGAGATTAAGAACTTTACGGGAAATGGAGTGAAGGACATTTCCTTTGCTGTCCGACATGGGGAAATTCTGGGTCTTGGCGGTCTGGTGGGAGCCGGGCGGACGGAGCTTGCCCAGTTAATTTTTGGATATGTGAAAAAGGATGCCGGGGAGATGTACGTGGAAGGAAAGCAGGTGACAGTACATACTCCTAAGGATGCGGCGGCCCTCAAGATCGGACTGATTCCGGAAGACCGGAAAGGGCAGGGCCTTCTTCTTAACTTTGACCTGACTTCCAACGTGGCGCTGCCGTCCCTTCCACGGATTTCAAAAATTATGTTTGTCAATAGAAAGCGGGAAGCAGAGATGGCTGAGGACCAGAGGAAAGCGCTGTTGATTAAGACGCCGACCATGGCCCAGAAGGCAAAAAATTTAAGCGGCGGCAACCAGCAGAAAGTGGTTCTGGCAAAATGGCTGGCAGCAGAATGCGATTACCTGATCTTTGACGAACCCACCAGAGGTATTGACGTGGGAGCCAAACAGGAAATCTACAAGCTGCTCAGGCGGCTGGCGGCAGAGGGCAAATGTATCATTATGATCTCTTCAGAGATGGAGGAACTGATCGGTGTGTCGGACCGCATTATTGTTCTGTGTGAAGGAAAAATGACAGGGGAGCTTCAGAAGGAAGAGTTTAACCAGGATAAGATTCTGGCGCTGGCGTCAGGAGAGAAGGATGAGGTAGGAGCATGAATGGAAAAACGATAATTCAGAAAGTAAAAACGTCCAGTGTAGTAGCAATTACGATTCTGCTGATCGGTATTGTCGTGCTGTTTTCGTTTTTGAGCCCTCAGTTTTTGACGGGACAGAATATTATGAATGTGCTCCGGCAGGTTTCCATGATTGGAATTGCAGGCTGCGGCATGATCACAGTGCTTTTGACAGGAGGGATTGATTTATCCCTGGGGGCCATGGTAAAATTCATTAACATTGTGTGCGCCACCATGATGGTGACCTGGGGTATGCATCCGGTTGTGGCGTGTATTCTGGGGGTGCTGATTGCGACGGCCCTCGGGACGGTGAATGGATTTCTGATCTCCAAATTCAACTTAATGCCGTTTATCACAACGTTGTGCATGAAATTTGTATTACAGGGCTTAAGCTTCATTATCACCAACAGCCAGCCCATTTACGGATTGCCGGAAAGTTTTAAGGTCTTGGGGCAGGGGTATGTGTTTGGGGTACCGATTCCGGTTATCCTGATGTTGATTCTGGTAGTGATCACCGGGATCTTCCTGAACAGAACTTATCTGGGACGGTATTTTTATTACCTGGGCGGCAATGAGGAGGCCACAAAGCTTTCCGGCGTCAACACGAAGCTGATCCGGGTACTGGCTTACAGCCTGACCGGCTTTTTCACCGGAATTGCGGCCATTGTCTGGCTGTCCAGAGTCAATTCCGGCCAGCCGGCCACAGGAACAGATTTCGAGTTTGACGTCATCTGCGGCCTGGTGCTGGGAGGAGTCAGCGCATCCGGCGGTGAAGGCGGCATCCTGGGCGGTCTGATCGGGATTGTGGCCATTGGTTTCTTAAACAACGGCATGACGATGATCAATCTGAGCGAGTACCATCAGATGGTGGTCAAGGGCCTGGTGCTCCTTCTTGCCATAGGCATGGACAGCATTAAGATTATGATGAGAAATAAACAGAGCAAGGCGAAAGCATAAGTTTGGCAGAAAAAGAGGGTAGATTGTGATGAAAGGTACATATTTTTTAGGGGCGGCGGCATCGCCCAGGTTTGAAGTGAGGGAAATGGAGTTCGCAGAACCGGGCCCTCACGAGGTTTTGGTAGAGAATAAGTCCTGCGGGGTCTGTGGGACGGACGTACATATTTATCATGGGGAGAAAGGGTCTGCAGAGGTCCATCCTCCGGTGGTTCTTGGCCATGAATTTTCCGGTATTGTGGCGAAGGTGGGTTCTGGGGTGACGGATGTAAAGGTGGGGGATCATGTGACTCTTGATCCGAATATATACTGCGGGAAATGTATGCCCTGCCGCATGGGGAAAAAGCAGAACTGTGAGAATCTGTTTGCTCTGGGGGTCAATGTCAACGGCGGCTTTGCCCAGTATGCTCTGTGCCCGGATACTCAGTGTTTTAAGGTGAGGGAGGACATGGATTTTGATGTGGCGGCCATGGCGGAGCCTCTGGCCTGCGTGATCCACGGCATCGACCAGGCAGGAATCCGCCCGGGACAGACGGTGTTGGTGGTGGGCGGCGGCACGATCGGCCTTCTGATGGTCCAGATGGCAAAGCTTTCCGGCGCCTCCCAGGTGATCTTAAGTGAACCTATTGAACTTCGCAGAAAGATAGGAATGGAAGTGGGGGCCGATGCTGTAATTCATCCACTAGAAGAGGATATAATGGAGCGAATTCGTAAAATTACAGGAAGAAATGGAGCAGATGTGGTGATTGAGTGCGTGGGCAAGCCCTTTGCGGCTGAACAGGCATTTAAGGCGGCAGGCTTTGGGGCTACGGTACTGTTATTCAGCGTACCTGCCGTGGATGCCACTGCTGCTCTTCCTCTGTTTGACGTTTACAAAAAGGAGCTTCATGTGGTGGGTTCCATGATCAATCCGGACACCCACCAGCGGGCGGTGAATCTTTTGAATTCCGGCTGTATGGAAATAAAGAAGCTGATCACCCATGTATATGATCTGGAGCATCTGGAAGATGCGATTCTCATGCAGATGAGCAGTGAGTCCATCAAAGTAGTGGTGCACCCGTAATTTATAGCAGATGCCGGCCTTTATTTTATCCTGGAAAGTGTATCAAACAGGGCTTCCTCCTTGACAATTCCCTTTCTTCGTGATATCCTAAAACACGTTGGAAAGCCTATAATTCCCAAGGCTTTTTGAAAACTTGTCGTGTGTTCGAGACCTTCCACACGTAAAACAAAACTAAAGGAGACAATTGAATATGAAAGAGAGAGAAGCATCATCCAGAACCGTTTTACTCACTGTACAGGCAGCATTGATTGCGGCTGTTTATGTGGCCCTCACCGTACCCTTTGCACCCATTTCCTTTGGGCCGATCCAGTTTCGGATTTCAGAAGCCCTTGTGGTCCTGCCGTACTTCACTCCGGCGGCGGTGCCTGGCGTATTTGTCGGCTGCCTGATTTCCAATCTTTTGGGGAGCGGCGTGGTCCTGGACATCGTGTTCGGAAGCCTGGCCACATTGATCGGGGCAGTCTTTTCCTACCTCCTCAGGAAGCACAAGTTTTTGGTGTGCGTGCCGCCTATTTTGTCCAATGTGCTGATCGTCCCGTGGGTACTGCGAATCGCTTATGGTGCGCCGGATGCCATCTGGTGGATGATGATTACAGTCGGAATCGGCGAAGTTCTGGCCGTGGCAGTCCTTGGCAACGCCCTTTTACTTCTCCTAGAACGATACCGAGCCGTCATTTTTGCCCGCAGGCAGGCATGATTGTGTCTGGCAATAAGAACGAATCGGCCCTGCTTTGGCGGCTGCTTCAAAAACGAAATAGAAACACAGCATACGAAAGACAGTATTGGAAGATACTGTCTTTTATGCTATACTGATAAAAATGAAAAGCAAAGAAAGGGCATCGCCATGTATCAGATAGATTTTCAGAAACCTGTGACAGTACATTTTATCGGAATCGGCGGCATCAGTATGAGCGGTCTGGCAGAGGTGCTTTTATCAAAGGGCTTTAAGGTCAGCGGTTCCGATTCGGCTGTATCTTCCTTAACGGATCATTTAAAGGCAGCCGGAGTGACGATCTATGAGGGGCAGAGAGCTTCTAACCTGGCTCATGATGTAGATGTGGTGATCTACACGGCAGCAGTGCATAGAGATAATCCAGAGCTTTTGGCGGCAGAGGAACGGGGCCTCCCTCTTCTCACCCGGGCTGAGCTTCTGGGGCAGATTATGAAAAATTATCCGGAGGCGGTGGCTATTGCGGGGACTCATGGGAAGACAACCACCACGTCCATGGTGACGGAAATTCTTCTGGCAGCCGAGATGGATCCGACCATTTCCGTGGGAGGAATTCTCCACAGCATCGGCGGGAATATCCGGATTGGCCATTCTGACTGTTTTGTGACGGAGGCGTGTGAATATACCAACAGCTTTCATTCATTTTTTCCCACCATCGAAGTAATCCTCAATATCCGGGCGGACCATCTGGATTTTTTCAAAGACCTGGACGATATCCGGGAGTCTTTTCACACCTTTGCAAAAATTCTGCCGGAAAAAGGGCTTTTGGTCATCAATGCGGATATCCCGGATTATAAAGCGCTGATGGGGGATATCGCTTGCCGGATGGTGACCTTTTCCCTGGGGGATTCTGGGGCAGATTATTGCGTAGAGCATGTTTTTTATAATGAAGAAGGGCATGCCTCTTTTGATGTGGTGCGGCAGAAACGTGTCATAGCGCATATAGAGCTTGGCGTACCGGGAGAGCACAATGTGGCCAATGCTCTGGCGGCCGTGGCCGTGGCTGAGGCGCTGGGAGTGGAAAAGGAAGCCATTGAGCGGGGACTTGACGGTTATAAGGGGACAGAACGGCGGTTTGAGGTGAAAGGAGAGCTGGGAGGAATCACCATTGTGGATGATTATGCCCACCATCCAGATGAAATCCGCGCTACCCTTGAGACTGCCAGAAAGCTTCACAGGAAGAAGCTTTGGTGTGTGTTCCAGCCCCATACTTATACCAGGACAAAAGCCCTCATGGGAGAGTTTGCGGAGGCTCTTTCTCTGGCAGATGAGGTGATTTTGACAAAAATTTATCCGGCCAGGGAGACGGATACCCTAGGAATCAGTTCAGTAGATTTGGCCCGAAAGCTGGAGGCGCTTGGAAAAAAAGTTTATTATTTTGAGTCCTTTGATGAAATCGAAAAATTCCTGTTGTCAGCGCTTGTCCCCGGTGAATTGTTGATAACTATGGGGGCCGGAGATGTGGTAAAACTTGGAGAAAACCTGTTGGGATTATAGTTATCCACAAAAATCATAGAGTTATCCACAGCTTTTTGTGGATAACTCTATATCTTTTTTCAGTTCTCATTTCTGTGTTCCTGTGCTATAATGGGTGGGAAGATGAGAGAGGTGAGGATATGGCGGGATTGTCAGTGAGAGACCGGCGCCAGGATGGAGCAACATTAGTGTCGAACCGGTTTATAGACAGGCTTCTTCCGGATGCCAACGGAGAATTTGTAAAGGTGTATCTGCTTCTTTTGCGGAAGCTTTCCGAGGGAAGAGAGCTGTCGGTTTCTTATATGGCTGATAAGCTGAACAATACAGAGAAGGATGTGGTTCGAGCCTTAAAATACTGGGAAAAGATGAAAGTTCTGAAGCTGGAATATGAAGAAACAGATCTGCTGTCAGGACTGGAACTTCTTCCGGAGGACTTCGGGGAAACTGCTTATATGGCAGAGGAACCGGAGAGAGAGCAGCCGGCGGCCAGGCATCAGATACCACAAAAACAGGAGGAGCAGAAGGAAAAACCGGCAGATTTGGAGGAGCTGCAGGATGATGAGGATTTCAGTCAGCTTTTGGATTTGATCGGGTGTTATGTGGGGAAGATTCTGACGTCCAGAGAATGTGAGGTGCTGGCGAATCTCTATGCTAATGTGGGGATGTCGGCAGAGCTTTTGGAATATCTGGTGGAATACTGTGTGTCCAACGGACATAAAAGCATGCGCTATATTGAGACAGTGGCTTTAAACTGGAATGAGCGGGGGATAGAAACCGTGGAACAGGCCAGAAACGAGACTGTGAACGGTGGGAAAAATACATACGCTGTGTTAAAGGCATTTGGTCTTGGCGGACGGAATCCGGCAGAAGTGGAACGGACGATGATTGACCGGTGGTTTAGGGACTACAGCTTTCCGGTGGATATCGTTCTGGAGGCATGTGACAGGACCATGCGGACGATTCACCAGCCCAGTTTTGAGTACGCCGATAAGATTTTAAAGGAGTGGAAAGAGAAGGGAGTCCGGGCGGTGGAAGACATTGCCAGGCTGGATGAAAAGCCAGAAGGCGGCAGGGAGACAAAAAAGAAAGAAAAAGGAAAGCAGGGCATGAGTCCTTCCGGGAATTTTCCGCAGAGAGATTATGACTGCGATGAGCTGGTGAAAGAAATAAACGGATTTTAATCGGAAAGAGTACGGAGGCAGGGGCGGGTGTTAAATAATTCTCAGTATGATGCACTGATGCGGGATTACCAAAAGCGTCAGTTGAAAAACAGGCGCAGGCAGGAGGAGAGAGTCCGGGAGGTTTATGAGAAGATTCCGGAATTGGCTCAGTTGGACGGGGAGTTGGGCGGGATTTCTCTTGCATATGCCAAAAAGCTTCTTGACGGAGATGGAGAAGCGCTTACGGCATTTCGGTTAAAGATTGGAGAGCTTAAGGGGAAACGAGAAGAATTGCTTGCTTTGGGAGGCTTCGCACCGGATTATATGGAGCAGACCTATACCTGCCGCACCTGTCGGGATACGGGATATGTGGAGGGAAAAAAGTGTCAATGTCTGAGACAGGCGGAGATTGCAGTTTTATATGGCCAGTCCAACTTAAATTATGTACTGGCCAGAGAGAATTTTGATATGGTTACCTGTGAATACTATGACAGGGAGTTGATTGTCAATGAAAAAAGCGGCATCAACCAGTTGGACTATATGAAGGCAGTCATAAAAGAGTGCCAGATTTATGCAGAGAATTTCAGAGAAAAAGGCGGCAATATTCTGTTTTGCGGAAAAGCCGGAACGGGAAAGACGTTCCTCACAAACTGCATCGCCAAAGCGCTTCTGGATGAGGCGGAGGCAGTGATTTACCTGACGGCGCCGGAGCTGTTTCAGGTTCTTTCGGACAAGCGTTTTGACAGAGGGACTGCTGACAGAGAAGAGCGTTATCAGGGGATTCTGGACTGTGATCTCTTGATTATTGACGATCTGGGGACAGAACTGGGAAGCAGCCTGGTAAATTCTGATTTGTTTTATTGTTTGAACAGCAGGATGCTAAAGGGCCTTGCCACGATTATTTCCACAAATTTATCCATGAATGGGATCCGGGATCATTACTCTGAACGAATCTCGTCGCGGATCTTTGACAGTTATCGTATTATCCCCCTTTTTGGAGGGGATATCCGGATAAAAAAGAAACGGAAGGAACGAAAGATGTGACTTTAAGGGGATCAGAACTGGGAAAGGAGTGAAGGAATGCGGGAAGAACACGAGCTTAATACAATACCGGTCGGGCCGTTGGGATTGATTCCGATTGACGGGTGCCAGGAGCTGGGGAGAAAGGTGGATGCCTATCTGGTGGAGTGGCGGAGAGAACGGCAGAATGAACACAAGACATCTGTGGTTTTCTCTGAGTATGAAAAGGACAGCTATATCATTGAAAGCCATGTTCCGAGGTTTGGAACGGGGGAGGCGAAGGGGGTCATTGACAAATCAGTTCGGGGCGATGACCTGTTTATTATGGTGGACGTCTGTAATTACAGCCTGACCTATTCTCTCTGCGGGCGGGTGAACCATATGTCTCCGGACGATCATTTTCAGAATTTGAAACGGATCATTGCGGCTGTGGGAGGAAAGGCCAGAAGGATCACAGTGGTGATGCCTTTCTTATATGAAAGCAGGCAGCATAAACGGAATGGAAGGGAGTCTCTGGATTGTGCGCTGGCTCTTCAGGAGCTGATACACATGGGGGTAGATCACATTATTACATTTGATGCCCATGACCAGAGAGTGCAGAATGCGATTCCCTTAAAAGGTTTTGAGACGGTGCAGCCCATTTATCAGTTTATCAAACATCTTCTGCTCCATGAGCGGAACCTGTCTGTTGACAGTGACCATATGATGGTCATCAGTCCCGACGAGGGCGGTATGGCCAGAGCCATCTATTTTGCCAATGTGCTGGGGCTGGACGTGGGAATGTTTTATAAGCGGAGGGATTATGCCAGGATCATAGACGGAAAAAATCCCATTGTGGCCCACGAATTTTTGGGCTCGTCGGTGGAGGGAAAAGACGTTATCATCATTGATGACATGATATCTTCCGGAGACAGTATGTTGGATGTGGCGAAGGAGCTGAAACGGAGGAAGGCCAGAAAGGTGTTTATTTGTGCCAGTTTCGGGCTGTTTACCGGCGGTCTTAAGAAGTTTGATGAGTATTATGGAGAAGGACTGATCGACCGGATGCTGACCACCAACCTGGTATATCAGACGCCGGAACTTTTGGCAAAGCCCTATTATATCAATGTGGATATGAGTAAATATATTGCCCTTCTGGTGGATTACATGAACCATGATGTTTCTTTGAATCATCTCTTAAATCCCACCGGCAGGATCAACCGCTTTTTAGAAAAATACAGGAACGGAGAGCTTTGACAGCTCTCCGTTTTACTGTATAAGGAAGCCCCTTTTGGGATTTTATACTTCAAGGGGGGCAAATTGGAATGTGGTACAGTCCACCAGTCCGCGATTCGTGAGGCGAAGTTCCGGCAGGCAGGCTAAAGGAATCAGTGCCATGGTCATGAAGGGGGACGGCATTGAGCAGCCGATCTGCTTCCAGGATTCTTCCAGACCTTCCACAAGCCGGCTCATTTCCTCAGCGGATTTATCATTCATAAGCCCCGCGATAGGCAGAGGAACTGTCCCCAAAACCGTTCCGTTCTGGACAGCAGTCATGCCGCCGCCACAGGCAATCAGGGTATTTGCGGCCAGAGCCATGTCTTCATCGTTGGTACCGATGACTAACAGGTTATGGGCATCATGGGCTACCGTGGAAGCCATGGCGCCACAGGTGATGCCAAAACCCTTGACAAATCCAAAACCCTTGGTGCCGGTTTCGTGATGCCGTTCAAAGACAACGGTCTTTAAAACATCCTGGGACGGATCAGACTCCAGTTTTCCGTCCTTTGCCGTCAGAGTTATATGCCGCTCAAAAGAACCGACCTTGGCGGGAATGACTTCGATGGCCCTCACGGTTACCTGTTCTTTAGAGGCGGGGATTGCAAAGGTTTCTTTTGTGATGGTCTCGCCCACATGCATGGAGTGGGTCGCCCATTCCGGATAAGTATAAGGCGCAAATTTCTTCACCATGGCTCCGTCTTCGGCAGTCAATGTTCCATCAATCCAAACCTTTGTGACCTCAAGATCCTCCATATTGTTGAGAAGGACCATATCTGCACATTTTCCGGGGGCTATGCTTCCAAGATCATGGTCCATCTGGAAACACTGAGCACAGTTGATGGTGACCATCTGGATGGCCGTGATGGCATCAATCCCCTCCTCCACAGCCCGGCGGACCAAATGGTCCAGGTGCCCCTGGGCTGACAGGGTATGGGGATGGGTGTCATCGGAAATCAGGACGGCAAAGCGGGTATCAACAGAATGCTTTGTGATACTTTTTGCTGCTTCCTTCAGGTCATGCCATGCAGAACCTTCCCGGAACATGGCGTACATGCCCAGGCGCATTTTTGCGAGGGCGTCTTCTTCTCTGGTAGATTCGTGGCAGCAACGGACGCCGGAAGCGATGTAGGCGTTGAGTCCCTTTCCTGTCTCCGGCAGGGAATAATGGCCAGTCACGGTTTTTCCTGCTTTTAAAGTGGCTCCGGTGATGCCATGGGCATGGTCAGAGGAAGCCAGGATGCCGGGAAAATTCATCATTTCCCCAAGGCCGACACATTCTTTCCAGTTCATGGTCTCTGCCACTTCGGCAGGACCGATGAAAGAACCAGTATCCTCAAAGCCGGGAACAGCCGGGACACAGGACGGAGTTGTCATCATGGCCTTTAAAGGTGTTCGGGAGGCGTCCTCCAACATACATTTGACTCCTTCCAGGCCGAGTACATTGCAGATCTCGTGGGGATCCATGTAGATGCCGGTGGTACCATGGGGGATCACGGAACGTGCGTATTCGCCGGCACTCATCATGGAGGATTCCACGTGAATATGTCCATCCATGAAACCGGGAGCCAAATACTGGCCCTTTGCATCAATGACTGTGGTATCAGGCCCAATGCAGTGGGCGGCATCGCCCACCAGGGCAATACGACCGCAGGAAATAGCTACAGAAATATTTTCCTGAATCTCGTGGGTGCAGACATTGACGAGCCTGGCTCCAGTGATAACCATATCAGCAGGGGTGGCTCCGCCGGCTACGGCAGCCAGCGTTTGACTGACTTCCCAGAGGGGCTGTTTGCAGAATGTATTGATCATAAGATGCCTCCTGTAAAAATGATTTTACAGCCAGTATAACAGAAAAGTGAAAAGTTGTAAATTTTCTTTATGCAACGACAAAAAAGAGAGCCGGCCGGCTCTCTTTTCTGCGTCTGGTTTAAGATTACATTTTAACAACGTTTGCAGCCTGCTTACCGCGGGGGCCTTCAACGATGTCAAAGGTTACGGACTGACCTTCGTCAAG
>JAAWBT010000005.1 GCA_022792835.1 Lachnospiraceae bacterium
ACCGGGAATGTAGCTGGTCACTTCGATACCATTGGAAAGACGTACTCTGGCGATCTTTCTCAGTGCGGAGTTAGGCTTCTTAGGGGTAGCCGTCTTCACTGCGGTGCATACGCCTCTCTTCTGAGGAGCCGCCTCGTCAGTAGCTCTCTTCTTCAGGGAATTGTAACCCTTTAACAAAGCGGGAGCCGTAGCCTTCTTTGCAGATGTCTGTCTACCCTTTCTCACTAACTGGTTGAATGTGGGCATGTTTTTCACCTCCTGTAATATTTGGTAACTGTCTGTTTCTGTGCACAAAAAAACAACATGGTTTTTGCACACGCCATATTATTATATATAGGGAAGGACCAGTTGTCAAGTGATTTTCGAGAAACGCGAAAGAAAATCCGTTCTTTTATCAAGGCGGCCGCCGTCAAAAGGGCACTCGTGTCAAAGTATATCATCCAAAGTTAATATTTCATCTCTCAATGGCGTATCTATAAGTTTCGTTCCATCATTTAATACGCCATCGTCAGAAACCATGCTTATAATCAAAATATCTGCATCAAAATATAAATCATTATGAGCAAAAGGTTTCGGATTGCAGCAGGCATAGATAACCTTATGTGATGTTTCATTAACAGAAATACAGTGAAGAACATCACCATAATATTTAAACCAGTCACGGTTCATTTGGTTTATATCTTTAATGACCTCTGGAAGTGCATAAAAGCCAATAGGCAAACCCGTTCCTTTGATAAAGTCACATCCTATTTTTTCAACAATCCTCATACCCCTGACATGGTCTGGGTCACTATGGGAAATGGACTTGGAATAATTGACATACCGCCGCTGCCAATAATTTTTAATTTCAAAGCTTCACACCGCCTTATTTATTAATTACAAACATTGATCAATGTGTTTCAATCCATTAGAGCATAATCGCCCCATACCTATCAAAGTATGAAATCAGATCCTCAACGCAGGCGGGGGGCTTCATAGCGGCCCATGGTGCGCAGGCATCTGGAAAGCTGCTGTCTGCGTTCTTCTAAAGAGCCCGGCGGGATCTCAAGGTCCACCGCCATGGCCATACTGTCAATCATCTCGTCCGTCAGTTCTTTTTTTAGGGAATCGAGAAGTGCCGCCTTGGCCTCATAGCTTCTGGCGTCTAAAAATTCCAGGAATCTCGGACTGATCCTTCCTTCCTCCCCATCGCTTTCCCCGTCTATGAGAAACACTTCCCCCTCAGAAGTCATTCCCTGCTCCTTCCTTGCATCCTCCTGGCTCTCCCTCCAGGCCGCTGCCATGGACTGGCTGGTGGCCGTCTGCCGTCCTCCCTCTCTCTCTTTTCCTTTTCCGGAAAGCTCCGACGGATTGATTCGTTCAAACCGATATTTCTGGACTGCTTCCGGATACTTCTCCTTATCTACTTTATCCACAAACAGGGAAAGGGGCCTCACATAGACTTTAAACTCCCGGTAAAGGGCCTGATAGACCACCATATCCTCCCCTGTCTCCGAATGCTTTGCAACTGCTATAATCTGGTAAACGCCTTTTTTAAAATGCCGGTAAAATTCTCCCGGTCTCGGTACTCGTTCTGTCATTCTATTCCGTCTCCTCTCCTGAAGTGCTTCTTAATCCTAGCCAAAGCTATCCTTCTGGTTCGTCCCTCTCTGTCCCGGATTCACATGCTCTTCGGATATAGTATAACGGATTTTCGTGGATAATACAAATAAAAAACACCGGGATAAGGTTACACCCCCGGCGAAAAAAAACTTATGCTTGTGCCCATCCGGCATCCATGATAGAATCTAAAAAACAACGAACTGATCATATCACCAAAAGAGGAACCACAAATGAACCAGAACAAGCCCAGGATTTATTCCAACCGTTTCCGCCTCTATTACTTACTGACCCTTGCCGCTCTGTGCTGTTATGATTCCTATATCAGTGTCTATCTGGAACAGTATTTACATATGAGCGGCTTCCAGATCGGCTGTTTTATCTCCGTTTCTATGGTTGCCGGTCTTGTGGTCATGCCGCTTTACGGCGCCGCTGGAGATAAAACTGGAAAGTACCGGCAGATTCTCATGCTCTGTACCTCGGGGACCATCCTGTTTTCCTTTCTTCTCTCCATGCAGACAGGCTTTGTCCTACTCATTATCATGGGTATCGGCTTTGAACTGAACCGTTGTTCCATCTTGGCCATGGCCGACACTCAGACCATCTGCTACTGTACCAATTCCGGCAGCCCCTACGGCAGCATCCGCTGCTTTGGCTGCATTGGCTGGATTATGGGCAGCGCCCTCTGTGCCTTCCTGGTCCGCCAGTTCGGCCTGGACCATGTATTTTTTCGTTTTTTTATGGCCGCGATGGCTTGTTCCCTGGTTAATATTTTCTTTCTCCCCAGACAGAACAGAAAATCTGCGGCAGATCCAAAAATCATATCAGAGACGAAATCCGCTTCCCAAGCAGATAAAAAAGAGAAACAGTCCGGAACCATCGCTTCCTTATTAAAGAACGGTCATTTTCTTTTTATCATCCTCTTTGCCCTCATGACCGGGGCGCTGGCAGAAGTAGTAACTGCTTATGTATCCCTCCATATGGTTTCGACCCTGGGCGGTGCAGAATATTTAGTCAGTATTTATTCCATCATCGGTTCTGCGCCGGAGATCCTGTTTCTTCTGTTATTAAACAAATTCCTGCTGCCAAGGCTTGGCTTTCGCCGTCTTTTCCTCATCTCAGCGGCCGCCATGAGCCTTCGGATGTTTCTCTTCGCAGTGGTTCCCAATGTACCGCTGTTTTTCGCCGCCTCCTGTCTGACCTTTTTAACAACAGCCTGTACCACAGGCTTAAACGTCCAGTATATCCGTCAGGTGGTCCCCGAGACTTCCATGGGCCTGGCCGCCTCTATTTATAATGCAGTATTCATGGGCGGCCGCGCCCTTTTCAGCTTGCTCTTTGGGGGCATCTATGAGATGGCAGGAAGCAGAACGGTGTTCTGGCTCTGTTTCGCCTGTGCTGCCGCCGCCTTCCTGCTTGTGCTGTCCATCCGGAAGATCGATGCCCCTTCTGTCAGAAAGGAGGAATACCTATGAGCCTTATCCGTCTGGATAAATTCCTGGCAGACGCCGGTCTTGGCACCAGAAGCCAGGTAAAACTTCTATTAAAAAAAGGGCCTGTTGCCGTCAATGGGAAACCTGCCCGAAGACCAGAGCAAAAAGTAGATCCAGAAAAAGATGAAATTTCCCATGAAGGAATGCCCATCTTTTGCCATGAATCTTATTATTACATGCTCAATAAGCCCGCCGGTTATGTTTCTGCCACCGAGGATAACACGGCCCCCACTGTACTCTCTCTTTTAAAGGGCGCTGCAGGACGAGGGCTGTTTCCCGTGGGGCGGCTGGACAAGGACACAGAAGGACTGCTTCTTATCACCAACGACGGTCCCCTGGCCCACCGTCTCCTCTCCCCCAGACATCACGTAGATAAAACGTATCTGGTAAAGGCGTCCGGAACCATAACCCCCCATGACCTCGCCCGTCTGGAGAGCGGCATCGACATCGGTGAAAAGGCCCCCACCCTTCCGGCGAAAGCAAGACTTCTTTCCCTGGAAAGCTGCTCTCAGGAAACAGGAGACGGGCAGACCGTAAGCCTTGTGGAATTGACCATCCATGAAGGAAAATTCCACCAGGTCAAACGGATGTTCCAGGCCATCGGAAAGCCGGTCCTCTATTTAAAGAGGCTCTCCATGGGGAGTCTGACACTGGACGAATCCTTGTCCCAAGGCGCATTCCGGCCCTTAACCAAAGAAGAAATTTCCGCCTTAAAAAGTTTTTGACAACCCCCGGTACCCTTTACAGGGCCAAAGGGCAAAATAAAGCTGATATTCAAAATTAAAAAAGTCAATCCGTTTTAATCTAAACATATAATTGTATGATGACATAAAATAGAGTATAATTGTGCCAAATTAGAACTTATGTCATAAGGGTTCTTTTAGGAGGAAAGATGGAGCAAAGGAAACAATATGATAATTGTTTATCATTAGGTTGGTTTTGTGGAACAGCAAGTTCATTATCTAAGTTAGGACTTAGAAATTTTTCTGGTCCGTTTGACTGGTATTTTTCAGATTTTGATTCTGTTATTACTCAAATAGATAATGAATTTACTGATTTTATGATAAAGGAAAATCTTGAAATCATTGAAAACAGACCTACAGAATTTAAAGATAAAAAGTATAATTTTTATTGTGTCCATGATGTAAAAGACGATTTTGATAAGGAATATGCTGATATATATCATAAATACATTAAAAGAGCAAAACGATTTATTGAGAGCATAAAAAATCCCACCTGCTTTTTTCGGGCAGTAAGATCAGAAAAAGAGATTAAGTATATTGTCAATAACACTGAATATATTGAGAATGTCTTAAAAAGATATAATTCTAGCAATTCAATAATTTATATACTATTGAATGGTATGAGTCCATTACCGAATAATTTTAAGTGGTTTCGATTAACCTTAGAACAATATATCGGTAAAACTTATGAAATGAGAAACATGTTCAATCAATCAGAGGAACTATTGCTCTTTTGCGGAACATTATTAAAACCAGAGCAAATCAAATTAAATAAGAAATTTGACAGTCAACAAAATCAGCAAACAGCTATTGCTGCTGTTGTAAATTATTATATATCTAATGATATTGATGGCATTGACCAAAAAATATCAGATGTGTTCAAGCTGCAAAATAGTGAATCATTTTATATCTGGGGAGGTGGAAAATATGGCATTCTTTTGTATCACTATTTACGAAAAAGGAATGTAAAAGTAAAAGCCATTATTGATAATAGACCTAAAAATGAATTTCCTAGCGATATATGTGTTATTTCTCCAAATGATATTGAACCTGATTCAAAAATATTCATTGCTGTATCAAATGAAATATCAAATTCCGAAATCAAAAAACAGGTAAAAAATAAGAAATGTCATTTTCTTACATATAAAGAATTGCCGTATGATATTGAATAAATTCCCAAAATAACCAAATTTGTTTCTCTGCGATAGTTGAAATTTATTGTTTTTTTTCATGAAATATTCTATAGTGAAAAGAGAAAAGAACCGATCGGAGAAACTTCATATGAACACTGAGGCAGAGAAAAACAAAAAGGTAACCGTTGCTGACATCGCTGCCCTGGCCGGCGTATCTCCCGCCACCGTATCCCGCGTTCTCAACCGTCAGGGAATCGTAAAGGAGGAAACCGTCAGCCGGGTGATGGAGGCTGTGAAACATCTGGAATATCCCTGGAAAGAACCGTCGGTTCCCGCGCCTTGCGCGCCGTCCGGTGAGCTGGTCGTGATGACGCTTCCCTCTTTCTCCAATTCCTTTTATGATGCTGTCATCAAAGGAGCCCAAACTTCCGTTATGAGGCATGGACATTCCCTTTTGATCCACGAAGGCCACATTCATGCGGGTACCATCGAGCCATTTTTAAAAATGATCCAGCAAAATTCAGTCGCCGGCCTGATTACTTTGAACCACATCGACACGCCACTCCTAAAAAAGCTGGCTGGCGTTGTCTCCCTTGTCCAGTGTTGCGAATACAACGAGGAACTGGATCTGCCCTATGTGAGCATCGACGATGTTTCCGCCGCCAAATATGCAGTGGATCATCTCATCGCCCGGGGGCGCCGCCGCATCGCCTTTATCAATGCGCCTCTCCGGTACAAATATGCCAGGCACCGCCTGGAGGGTTACCTGCAGGCTTTAAGGGAGGCGGGCCTCCCCATTGTAAATGACTACATTATCCAGCTTCCCGAAATAGACTCGGATCTGGTTACATCTGCCACTCTGCGGCTTCTTGGCCTGTCTGCGCCTCCGGATGCAGTCTTTACGATTTCCGATCTGTATGGCGCTGCTGTCCTCAGAGCCTGCCATCTATCTGGCCGCAGTGTTCCGGAGCAGGTGGCCGTGGTGGGCTTTGACAATCTGGAGACTGCCAAAATCATGATTCCCTCCCTGACCTCCGTCAACCAGCCAAAGATTCAGCTTGGTTTTATGGCCGCAGAGCTTTTGATGGAACAGTTTACAGACAAACACAGCCCCGTCAAAAAAATCCTTCTTGAGACGGAGCTGATCGTGAGAGAGTCCTCTTCTCTCTAAATCTGTCTATAAAAAATATACCTTCTCTGACACAGAAGCGGACGGAGGGTGACAGATTCCTCTGTCACCCCAAATCCACCTGGCACACATCTTTGGACTCAATGCGGATCTCCACTTCGCAGTCTGCCATATGCTGATAATCCACTTCCAGCCTGTAATCCAGTTTAAGGCAGATCCGGTCCTCCTCTTCCAAAAGGTCCATATGATTGGTCTCCAGGCCCACCATCATCTTCCCATAGGGCATATCATAATAGGAAAGAGTCTTTTTGTGAAGGCCAAACACCATGTGGATGCTGGATTCACCGCTCTTTAAAACTTCAGCCACGCCGTCATAGATTTTGATCGTATTTTTTGACTTTCTCTTGCCGCTCTCCGAAAGCTCCTCATAGACCACATAATGCTTCCCATTCTTATGGTAATACTGGCCTGTGGTGATGAGCTGGAGCTGATCGTTTTCCACGGCTCCTCCGGTCTGATGACTCCCCATAAATAAGATTACATCTTTCTGCATGCTGTTTCCTCCCGGAAATCTTCTGTCTCAAAATCTTCAATATTGATCTGCTGTACGGCTTCAATATCGTAGGGCAGAATGGAATTTGCGAACTCACAAAACTTTTCTGCTGCATCGCTGACAAAAAATTCATATTTTTTTCCTGCCAGGCCAACCTCTTCGTTGCAGGAAAGGCCCTGACTGTCAAGAAGGCTTCGAAGCTCCATGGCCACCTCATAGGCAGGATTTACAAGGGTCACATTGTCTCCGGCAATTTTGTGAAAGGTTGATCTGAGAAGCGGATAATGGGTACAGCCAAGGATCAGCGTATCAATGGATTTATACTGCAGATCCTTCAGATAACGGCCGACCACTTCCTCTGTGACTGTGTCGTGAAGCCATCCCTCTTCTGCCAAAGAGACAAGAAGCGGGCAGGCTTTTCCATAGACCTTTGCCTTATCATTGTACTGTTTTAACGCCTTCTCATACATTCCGCTCCCGATAGTCGCGGTGGTCCCCACCACTCCGATCCGGTTATTTTCCGTAACTGCCCCCGCCACTCTGGCCGCCGCGTCGATGACGCCGATGACCGGAAATTCCAGTTCTTTCTGAATCTCCTCCAGAGCGTAGGCCGTAGCTGTATTGCAGGCGATCACAATCGCTTTCACCTCTTTTGTTTTCAAAAAACGGACAATCTGCCTGGAAAAACGGATCACTGTATTCCTTGACTTGCTTCCATAAGGAAGCCTGGCCGTATCTCCAAAATAAACCATCCGCTCCTCTGGGAGCTGACGCATAATCTCCCTGGCCACAGTAAGCCCTCCCACGCCCGAATCGAACACTCCGATGGGCGCATTACTGCCCGCTGCCACTCACTGCCCCTTCCTGGAAAATGCCGTCTGAATCAGCATCTCCACCAGTTCAGGCTTTGAGAGCCCCTGATGTTCCCAGAGCATGGGATACATACTGATGGCAGTAAATCCAGGAAGGGTATTGATCTCATTGAACACCACCTGATTTGTGTCCCTCGTCACAAAGAAATCGACTCTGGCAAGGCCAAAGCCATCCACCGCCTGAAAAATCACAGCCGCATCTCGTCGGATTTCCTCTATGGTCTCTGCCGGAAGATTCGGATCAAGGACAGTTTTGGATTCTGCATTGTGATACTTGGCCTCGTAGTCATAAAAATCTGCCGCCGCCAGAATTTCCCCCACACCGGAGGCCTTCCCCACGCTGCCACCTAAAACGGCACATTCAACCTCTCTGCCCACAATGGTCTCTTCTACAAGAATCTTCCGGTCATGTTTTGCCGCCTCACTCAGCCCCAAAATCAACATTTCCCTATTTTCTGCTTTCGAAACCCCCTGAGAGGAACCTGCGTTGCAGGGCTTGATAAACACCGGATAGGAAAGCTTTTCCTCCACTTTCGCCGCGACCGTCTCCGGGGCAGTCAGCTCTTCCCCCCTCACCGCCACATAAGCTGCCTGCCGGATACCCAAGGTATCCACAATCAGTTTTGTGTAAAGTTTATCCATAGAAACTGCGGAAGCCAGTACACCACAGCCCACATAAGGAATCTGTGCCAGCTCCAAAAGCCCCTGAATGGTTCCATCTTCCCCGTAAAGCCCATGGAGTACCGGAAATGCCGCGTCCACTTTTAAACAACTGACTTTATCTCCTTCCAGGATCAGCAGACCATGCTGACCGGCATCTGGAGAAAGCACGGCCCGGACAAGGCTGTTTTTCCACTCCCCGGACCGGATCTCATCCACAGATTTTGTGAGAAGCCATTTCCCCTCTTTCGTAATGCCCACCAACAACAGGTCATATTTATCCCGGTTTATATTCTCTATCACATTGACTGCCGAAAGGCAGGAAATTTCATGTTCGGACGACTGCCCTCCAAAAAACACTGCCACCGTCTGTTTTGCCATCATAACAACCTCTTTCTATGATTTTCCCCGTTTCCTTTTCCGGTTCCTTCTCATTGTACCGTTCTTTTTCTATTTCTTCAATGTTAAATTGTAATAAATTCCAGAAACAGGGAACACTCTTCCTATACCAGTTTACATAAAGGAGTATGATAATATGAAAAAAGAACGAATTTTCTTAAGTTTTCTGCTGGCTCTCCTCTGCATCGGGGCAGTTTCCCTGTGGGCAGGCTCTTCCCGGGCTGTGCGCGCCGTCCACGAAGATTTGTCCAGCCATATCCTCCGGTTCCATGTCCTGGCCAACAGCGACTCTGAGGAGGATCAGGCCCTCAAACTTTCTGTCCGGACTGCAGTCCTTGACTATCTGGAAGAGTCCCTTCCTGAAGACTCGGACCTTGCCTCCACGAAAGCTTTCCTCGCCTCCCACGAAGCTGAGATACAAAAAATCGCCGAAGATCTCATTTCTTCGGCGGGGTTTGACTATCAAGTCTCCCTTTCTCTGGAACCTTGGTATTTTCCCACCAAGGCCTATGGAGATTTAACTTTTCCCTGCGGCACTTATGATGCCTTCCGCATCATCATCGGAGACGGAGACGGCAAAAACTGGTGGTGCGTCCTCTATCCCTCTCTCTGTTTTGTGGATACCACCTGCGGCATTGTGCCGGAAGATTCCAAGGAAGAATTGCAGGCAATTCTCGACGAAGACACCTATGAAACCCTGCTGCCTTCTGAAAAAAGCCCCGGCAAGCCTTCCGCACAGACCACCGACAAATCAAGCCGCCCGCAGATCCGTTTCCGGCTGGCAGAATGGCTCGCAGAGCTGTTTTAAACTGTCTCCTGTGCTTTTTGAATTGCTTTAAACTTCTTTCTCCCGCTTTTTGATGTGCTTTGCCACTGTGATCTCCTGTTTATTGATGTGATTACGGATGGTCCGCCTGGTAGCTTCCACATCCCTTGCAGACAGAGCCCGCATAATTTCCTGGTGTTCCTGTACCAGAACCTTTCTCTGGGACCGGTCTTTGATGTGCTCGATCCGATAGCGGTACATCTGCTCCCGCAGATGATTCACCATCTGAATCAGCCGGTCATTTTCTGTCGCCTGGTAGATCAGGCCATGGAAGGCCTCGTCCGCCTGTGCGATCACCGTAATGTCATCACTGCCCAGGACCGAAATAAACTTGTGGTTCGCCTTCTCCAGCTGTTTGAACTCTTCTTCTGTCATCCTCTTACAGGCCAGCTCTCCGGCCAGCTCCTCAAGAGCCCGCCGGACTTCCAGCACATCCCTTAAATTCTTTCCTGAAATGTGCGCCACCTCTGCGCCTTTTCTGGGGATCATGACCACAAGCCCCTCCAGTTCCAGCTTCCGGATGGCTTCCCGGACGGGAGTCCGGCTGACTCCCATTTTTTCCGCCAACTGGATCTCCATCAGCCTCTGGCCCGGGACAAGCTCTCCGCGTAAGATCGCCCGCCGCAGTGTGTTAAACACCACATCCCGCAGGGGAAGATATTCATTTTCATTCACTTTCCATGCGTCCATTGACTACCTCCGATTACGCCCATCCAATCGAGCAGGAGAGTTTCTCCCTACTCGCCGCGCATCCCGTGCGCATATTTCCTCTGTACGGGTCTGTGCATATAAAACGGTCTTACCGTATAAATCTGTCTGGCCAGCCCCTCCGACCGGATTCTTTCTCCAGCTTTCTCTGCTGCCCCATTCTCTGTAAAAATTCCAAACACCGTGGGCCCGCTACCGCTCATCAGCGCCGCCAGCGCCCCGTTCTCTTTCATCCTGTCCTTGATATCCTGAATCTGGGGATAAGCCGGTATGGTCACTGTCTCCAGCACATTCCCCAGGCAGGAGGCGATTCCAGCCAAATCCCCCCTCTCAAGTCCGTCCAAAATTCCGTCGATATCCGGATGAAAGGGAAGACTGTCTGCCTTTAAATTTCCGTACACAAATTTTGTGGAAACACTGACCGGAGGCTTTGCCAGAAGAAGGTGGCATTCCGGCATGGATGGAACTGGTGTCAGCTGCTCTCCGATTCCTTCTGCCAGGGCAGTTCCCCTCATAATGCAGTAGGGAACATCCGCTCCCAGCTTCACTCCCCTCTCCATCAGCTCCCGTTTGGAAAGGCCCAGCCGGAACATCCGGTTAACCCCCACAAGAACAGCCGCAGCATCGCTGCTTCCGCCGGCCATACCGGCTGACACTGGTATCTTTTTATACAAAGAAATAGAGAGCCCGTCCTCAATGCCGAACTCGTCCATCAGAAGCTTTGCCGCCCGGCAGGCCAGATTATCCGGCCCTGTGGGAAGGAAGGGAAGGTTCGTCTGCATGCCGATCCCAGGCGCTCGTCTCATACGGATCTGCACACTGTCATAAAGACTCACATTCTGCATAATCATCCGTACTTCGTGGTACCCGTCCGGCCGCTTTCCTGTTACATCCAGCCCCAGATTAATTTTCCCATAGGCCCTCAGGTTGATTTCATCTCTCATATTGTACTCCGCAGTATTTTGTATACACAGTATATCATAAACATCCCTTAAAATACAATGGATATTTGAGGATTTGTGTTTGCGAAAAATGACGGAAGAAGCTCTGGTTCTTTCAATGGATACTTCAAAAAACGGTCCTGATGTCCCCGGCAGACACGTCGTCTTCCTGTTTTTTCCAGGGAAATCAAGGCCGTTTTTCAAGAGGTTTTTCCAGAAGAACCCCAGTTTCTTCCTGTAAACCGACATCACGCCGCGGCGGACAGGCTGGATGAATGAACCCGCCTCACAGTCTACTTCCGCTCACGCTCTTTGCGCAGCTTCTGAAAGCGTGCGAAAAGCCCTCCTTCCTGACCGGAATTTTTCTTCTCGACTTTCTGTCCTTTTGCCTCTGCTTCCTTCCGATTCACATATTCCTGTACATAGGAAAGGTACATCATCACCGCATTGGTCACTGCATCTTCGTCAATGTTGAACTTCTCGTGGTGGTTGGGATATGCTCTTCCCATCTCCTCGTTGCCTGCGCCGATGAACGCAAAGGCCCCTGGCACCCGCTGCTGGTACACGGAAAAATCTTCGCCAAGCATCATTTTGGGCACCTCAAGAAACGCCTCTTCATCAAAAACTTTCTGCGCCCCGGCAAAAGCGATCTCTGCCACATCCAGGTCATTATCCACCGCCGGATGAGCAGAAAGGTTATACTCCACATTGGCAGTCGCATGGTAAGTGGCAGCCGTTCCCATAGCCACCCGCTTGACCGCATTTTTGATCCGCCTGCCCTCTTCTCTGGAGAAGGTCCGAACCGTGCCCTCCAGGAAGGCAGAACCGGCAATTACATTCCGCACAGTCCCGCACTGCACGTATCCGATGGTCACCACCGCCGAGTCTATGGGATTGGTCTCCCTGCTCACAATCTGCTGCAGATTCAGGACCATTGCTGCCGCTGCCACCGTGGCATCCACGCACTGCTGCGGTTTCCCGGCATGGCCCTGCCTCCCTTTGATGGTGATCTTAAAATAATCGGACTCTGCCATCCTGGGGCCTGGCTCCACATTCACATAGCCCACAGGAATGTCCGCGAACACATGAAGACCAAAAATCTGCTCCACATGGTCCAGGTGGCCGGCTTCCAGGATCATCTTGGCTCCCCTGGAAACCTCCTCTCCTGGCTGAAAGATCAGCTTCACCGTACAATTCAGCTCCTCCTCGTGGGCTTTCAGGATTCTCGCCGCCCCGATGAGAGCCGCCGTATGGGCATCATGCCCGCAAGCATGCATAACCCCCGGTACACAAGATTTATAGACGATTTCATTCTGCTCTTCCACCTTCAGGGCATCGATATCTGCCCGCAGCGCGATCACCGGCCCCTTTGAGCCGATGATCCCGATGACTCCCGTCTCCGCCGCCAGAGTGAAGGGGATCCCCATCTCTGTAAGCTCCTCCTGAATCCGTTTCGATGTCTCCCATTCTTCCATGGAAAGCTCCGGATACTGGTGAAAGTGTTTCCGCAGGTTTACCACGTAACTGTGAAGTGCCTGTGCCTCTTTTCTGATCTCTATGTTCATACCTTATCCCCTGTTTTTTTCCTTCTCAGCACTTTTCTGGCTCCGGGTAATCCACGCCGAAGGTGTCCACTGTCACTTGCTTCATTCTCTGCTCTTCCACCGGCCTGTCTCCATAGCCGGTCGCCGTGACCGCAATGGCATTGACCACATCCATCCCCTCCACCACTTTGCCAAAAGCTGCATACTGGCCGTCCAGATGAGGGGATTTCTCATGCATGATAAAGAACTGGGAGCCTGCTGAGTCGGGGTCCATGGCCCTCGCCATGGAAAGCACGCCCGGGTCATGGGCCAGGTTATTTTCCACGCCGTTCATGGAAAACTCTCCTTTGATCTGATAACCAGGTCCTCCCGTTCCCTGTCCCAACGGGCAGCCTCCTTGGATCATAAAACCGCGGATCACCCGATGAAAAATCAAATCGTCATAAAATCCCTTTTTTACCAGGCTGATAAAATTATTCACCGTGTTAGGCGCAATGTCCGGATAAAGCTCCGCCTTGATCGCTCCGCCATTCTCCATCTCAATCGTCACAATAGGATTTTTTCTCTCTTCCATATTTCTTTGTTTCCTTTCCTAAGCTTATTTTATTTTCTAAACTGCCTTTTAAAAACCTCTTCCGCCGCCTCCATGGCTATGGCCGCCGCTGCTGGTATGGGACGAACTGTAACCGCCGCCGCTACGGCTACTATCTCCCCCGTCATTCTTAGGGATCTGGCGGGTCACCACCGTGGTATGGGTAAACCGGTCGCTCCGCTCTTTAAATTCCAGATTTTTCAGATAAGTGCCTCTGTTCACACTCATTCTGGTCTTCCGTTTCCAGAAGATAATCAGAACCACAAAGGCCGAAACCGCTGCCGAAACCGCAAACGTCACTGCCAGCCGCTTGAAAGAAAGCGCTTTTTTCCATCCCGGAACTTCTTTCACCGCCGGATACTCCGCAAATCGGTCCGTATCTGGATCATAGTAACCGTTCTTTGCCGTCTCACCGCCGTTTAAACACCGCTCCGCCTCAGAAACAAAGGTAAAACAGGCTTCCGCATAATCGCCCGCCCGCATGTGAGGGGTGAGCGCATCCAAAGTATCCTCGATCTTTCTATCTGTATACTTCCCAATGGCTGTTCCTGCTGTGCTGATATAGAATGTCCGCCCGTCCATGTCAATCAGAAACAGGACACCAGAACCGTTCTCCTTCTCATAGCCAAAGCCATGGTCATCATAAAAGTCGTCAGCATAATCCCTGGCTTCTTTTCCCTGGTTATTCTGCGTAGTCACAATGATCAGATCCTGCTCCGTAGCCTGTGCCGTCTTCACCAAAAGTTCCTGAAGTTCAGCTTCCTCAGCCTCCGTCAATAGTTCCCCATCATCATATACCTTTTTTTCCTGGCTGTCAAAGCCGCAGACAGACAAAAAAAACAGGACAGCCGCAAAGAGGAAAATCAGCTGTCTGTTCCCCAATTTTCTCATAACAGCCCTCCCACAACTGAAATCAAAGTGATTGCCGCAAAGAACCCGCCGGTAAGCCCCGCCCACCAGCCAAACATCCGCCCCTTACTAATGGGCAGTGTCCCAACCAGCTTTCCGGTCTGTCCGTTGATGGCAAACTGGTATTGTTTTCCCTGATAACGGTAATTGAGCATCCACACGGGAAGCAGCACATACTCGGCCCCCGTCTCGTCGACCCGAAGCTGTTGTTCCACCACATTCACACCACTGTAACCAGAAATAGTTCCTCTGGCCTCCGCCAAGGCATATCCTCGAACCCGCTTTTTGCCCCGGCCCTCCATGTCCTTCTCTGTATAAGAATAAATATCTGCCAGATACCCGGACAGATAGGGCAGATCAAAGGGCTTCAATTCCTGATAATTGAATGGTTCCAGAAGATCCATGGTCTCATCGTCCATTTTCTCCGAGGCATCCATCGGGATCTTCTCATAACCGGCCTTCACATTCCGCCTCACGTCATAGTGGTCTGTGTATATGTACTCCGTATCATCAGACCGTGTCACCCTCGTCCTGGTACAATGAGCATGGAGCCGGACGCCTACCCGGTAATCCACCAGCCAGAAGGGTACATAAATCCCTGTGATTTTATCAATGGTACTCTGACTCCTGAAGCCCTTTGGCGTAAACAGCCCCCTTTTTGTCCAGGCGCGGAATTTTTCCACTGCCTGTTCCCTGGTTATCTGGAAGGGAAGCACTCGCTCCGGCCGTTTCGCCCCTTCCATCCGCTCCTCAAGGAGCGTCGGGCTTCCACAGAAGCCGCAGATGGAGGCTGCCGTCGTCTCGTCGGTAATAACTTCCGCCCCGCAGGAAGAACAGTGATATTTCTTTACATTCATCGTGGAGCCCTGATCATAAGAAACTCTGCTTCCCTCTTCTTCTGTCTCCACCGGCTTGGCATCCATACGGCCCGCTGCTTTCTCCTGTTCGGTCTCCTCCCGCATGAGCGGCTTCCCGTACTTCTCCTCGTACTCTTTTACGGAAAGTCCCGTCCCGCAATGGCCGCAGGTAAGCTTCTGGCTCTCCGGGTCAAAGACCATTGGCGCCCCGCAGGACGGACATTTGTAAGTGATTACCATACTCTCACCTCAAAATCCATGTTTTGCAGGAAACGACATAAATCGTTTCTTTATGGCATTTCCTACAGATATCATCGTAACATTTTATCTCCCCATTTACAAGTAAAATATCATTCCCATTCCGGCCCCGTTCATATTTTGTTCAAATATCATTCAAAATCTTTTTACAGAAGTAACATGATTTCTTCACGATTACCCCATATACTATAACCATAAAACAAAGCAACACAGAAAACAAAGGTTACTGACAATATTCGGAGCATCAGCCAGTGCTAATGCCGCAATATTTTTTTCATAACATGAGCTGTTTTCAGCTCTCCTCCCTTTTTACTATCATAATAAAACAGCCCTTGTTCCTCGTCAAAACAAGGGCTGTTTTATTATGTTCATAATGCCGGAAATCTTTCCTGCCACTCTGTCTCTTTAAATCCTGTCAATACTGTATCCTCTGTCAAAAGAAGGGGACGCTTCACCAACATACCGTCCGTTGCCAAAAGCTTAAGCTGCTCTTCATCACTCATCTCTTTCAGCTTTTCCTTCAGATTCATAGACTTATACAGCTGCCCGCTGGTATTGAAGAACCGTTTTAAAGGAAGCTGGCTCTTCTCCCACCAGGCTCTAAGCTCCTCAAAAGAGGGATTCTCCTCTTTAATGGGACGCTTCTCATAGGCAATTCCTCTTTCCTGCAGCCACTTTTCTGCCTTTTTGCAGGTACTGCATCGGTCGTAACAGATAAAAATATTCATGATCCTTTCCTCCTACTGTCTTTTTAAGGCTTCACTCAGAGAATGGGGGATCCCCCTCGGTCCTCTGACCGCAAAAATCCCGTATTCTTCCTTCAATCTATCAAATGCAAACTGCTCCTGTGAGTAGCGTTTCTGCAGTTTGATTTTCATCAGAGCCGTCATAGTCACGTTCTTATCCGCGTAAACATACGGGATGTCCGTTTCCGTCACCTCACACTGGAAAAGGATTGCAGACACAGGCGCCGCCACATACATAAACACCGTATCGCCCGCTTTGATGCCTTTTCCCTGTTTCCAGTCGATTTCTTCCTCCTGGTCAAAGGCATGCTCAATATCGTAATATCTCGGATTGGCTGGAACCAGCCATTCCTTTGGAGGCCGGAGTTTCTCTTTCTTCTTTGCGGACGCTGTGGCCCCAAAGCTTTTGTCGATCAGGTCGAAGACTCTACCCTCCTGGACTGTGCCGTCCAAAAGGACCGTGATCCAGTGCTGCTTGTTCATATGGTAGGCCGGCAGGATCCCCTTTTCCCCAAGGAGCACATCCCGTAAAAAGATATCGTCCAGCTTCAGATTAATCACATCAACCTTGTCTTCCTCCAAAAAACCGAGCTTACTTTTTTGCACTTCCATTACCAGGGCAAACCATTTTCTGTTGTCGTCATGACGGAACACTGCATTGTCGTCCCGCCATGGATACTCCGGCGATACCTTATATTTCTTTTTTATATAGTCAAATGCCGTCTGTCTCATGTGATCACCACCTTCTCCAATTATAGCATGTCCTGACCGATCTGTACAATATTTCCTATATGGCAAAAACTCCGCCATTCTCCCAGAAGGGAAAACAGCAGAGTTTTTCGTACAGGTCAAACCCATTTATACCTCAAAGGTCAGATCGCCGTAGGACGGAATCGGCCACAGTTCCTTATCTACCATCATCTCCAGCTTGTCGAGGGGGGCGCGCAGTGCAGACATGGCCGGCATCACCTGGTCGTGATAAGCTCTCGCCTGGCCCTCTCCCTCTTCCATGGCAGCAGCCTGAGCTGCTGCTGCCCTCAGAGTGTTGAGTGCCTGTTTGGCTTCAGCAAGCAAGGATGAGGTCTCCAGAAGGAGCTCTGTCTGAGCGCTCACATCTGCTTCCGGGCAGGCCTCGCGGACTGCGCTGATGGAGGCTGCCAGTTCTGTGGTGTAGCCGATGACTGCAGGAATGAGCTGCTTACCGGCCATATCCACCATGGTCATTGCCTCAATGTTGATGGCCTTTGCGTATGTCTCATAAAGAACCTCCGCGCGGGACTCCAGCTCTGCCTTGGTGAAAATATGGAATTTCTCATAAAGCCTCACAGCCTTCTCTGTGGTCAGGCTCTCCACTGAATCCACCATGGAGCGGATATTGGGAAGACCTCTCCTCTTGGCCTCTGCCACCCATTCTTCTGCATAGCCGTTACCGTTAAAAATAATCCTCTGATGCTCCGTCAGATATTCTTTGATCAAGTCATGGACTGCCATGTCAAAATCATCTGCTTTTTCCAGCACATCTGCCGCCTCACAGAAAGCCTCTGCCACAATGGCATTGAGCGTCGTGTTGGGGCTGGCAATGGAATCGGAAGAACCGACCATACGGAACTCAAACTTATTGCCCGTAAAGGCAAAGGGTGAAGTCCTGTTCCGGTCCGTGGCATCTTTTTGGAGATCCGGCAGAGTGCTGACACCTGTGTACAGCCGTTCGCCCTCTTTGCAGGAGGCTGCTTCGCCCTTCTCAATGAGCTGCTTCACCACATCCTCAAGCTGCTCGCCCAGGAACAAGGAAATAATGGCCGGCGGCGCCTCATTGGCTCCCAGCCTGTGGTCATTGCCCACATTAGAAGCTGACTGCCGCAGAAGATCTGCATGGACATCCACCCCTTTAATGATGCAGGCCAGCACCAGGAGGAACTGTACATTCTGGTTGGGCGTGTCCCCGGGATCCAGCATATTCACGCCGTCATCGGTGCAGATCGACCAGTTGTCATGCTTACCGGAGCCATTTACCCCCGCGAAAGGCTTCTCATGAAGCAGACAGGCCAGGCCATGGCGCGCCGCCACTTTTTTCATAGTCTCCATAATAAGCTGGTTGTGGTCTACCGCAATATTGGCTGTGTTGAAAATAGGCGCCAGCTCATGCTGGGCGGGGGCCACCTCATTATGCTGAGTCTTGGCGGAAATCCCCAATTTCCAAAGCTCTTCATTCAGATCCTTCATATAAGAACCAATCCGCTCTTTGATGACGCCAAAATAATGATCGTCCATCTCCTGCCCTTTAGGCGCCGGAGCGCCAAACAGGGTACGCCCTGCATAGATCAGATCTTTTCTTTGTAGGTACAGATTCCGGTCCACCAGAAAATATTCCTGCTCCGGTCCCACGGAAGCCGTCACCTTAGTCGCTTTCTGATTTCCAAACAGCCGCACAATACGGAGCGCCTGCTCCGAAAGAGCTTCCATGGAACGAAGTAGAGGGGTTTTTTTATCCAGCGCTTCTCCTTTATAAGAGCAGAAGGCTGTGGGAATACATAAGATCGCTCCTGTCGCATCTTTTTTCACAAAAGCCGGAGAAGTGCAGTCCCATGCCGTATAGCCTCTCGCCTCAAAAGTGGCACGTAGCCCGCCGGAGGGAAAAGAGGACGCATCCGGCTCACCTTTAATCAGCTCTTTGCCGGAAAATTCCATCAGCATATGCCCTTCTGCATCCGGATTGGTCACAAAAGAATCATGCTTCTCTGCCGTGATCCCGGTGAGCGGCTGGAACCAGTGCGTGTAATGAGTCGCTCCCAACTCTACGGCCCAGTCCTTCATGGCCTTTGCCACTACATCAGCCGTTGCAGGCGAAAGCTCTCCTCCGTGTTCGATAACATTTTTCACCTCTGTGTACACCTTCTTGGGCAGACGCTCCTTCATCTTCCCCATGGTGAACACATTCTCATTAAAAATCGCTTCCACATTTACTACCTTTTCGCACATAGATTTTCCTCCACACTTTTTTCATTTCCCTGAACCCGATAAAACCAAACCAGCAGCTCATCTTCTTATGCACCCCTGTACATAGAGAAAAGGCGCCCGTAACGGAACGCCTTCGTTCGATTATCAAGTCTATATTCGGAGCGCTGCTCCGTCTGTAATCCGGCAAAACGTATCGCTACATAAGGATACTCCTTTGGTGTAATGTGTTCTGCTGAATACTTCGTAATATACGATACCTCATTTTCTTCAGAAATGCAAGCACTTTTTTCTGTACTTTTCATTCTTCCACTTAATTTTCTAAACGTTTTGCCTGCACCACCAACCGGTCCACGTTTTGATTGACACAGGTGGACAGGGTGATAATCCGGTCTCCCGCCTCCACTGTGACTCCTGTGTTGTGGATGGAACGCTCCTGCATACGGGCAACATAATCCAGAAAGTCACTATCGCCTCCAAAGCCCAGGGTATAAGTATCACTGTCCGGCGAGACCACAGACACAGAGAATATCTCATAGGTATAAAATCCGGTCTTCGTATTTACCCGAAAGGTCTTATGTCCCTCATAGAAATCATCTTCCCGGTATTTTTTAAGTCCTGCGAACATGGAGCCATTCTTCATATTGTGACCGTAAACAATCACATTTTTTCCTTCCATCCCTTCCGGAATACCGCTGTCCACAAACAGGGTCCCCGCCGCGTTTTCAGTTCCCTCAAAGGTATGGGCCAGATAATAGTCATTATCCGTAAACTGAACAATCGGATAGTCAATCTGTGTATCCGGAATGGTAATCCATCCCACATAATCCTCATTCTCCCGGCGCATCATCTCATCAAGCTCTTCCCATGGCGCCGGCCCATGCTCTCCCGGGGTATTTCCCGTCCCGCCAGACGCCTCCTCATCCGCCGACAGAATCTTTGCCGCCTCGCCGGCCAGTTTTTCATACTCATCGCTGCCTTTTTTATACTCCAGATAGATCTTAAGAAGCTGATATCCGGAAAAAAGAAAAACTGCCAGTGCGATGATAAAAATCACCGCCTGAATCCTTCTCGCACGTCTTTTTTTCGCCCATTTCGTCGTCATACTGTCCGCTCCTCCTGTTTCAAAAACATTCTGCCCCCCTTGATATTTTTTCCTTTTTCATCTATGATAGAAGAAAATTTTTCATACAGAGAAAGGCTTACTTCTATAGATTATACGAGATATGTCTGTCAATGACAAGGGTAACTTTTTATCAATGAGGAGGAAAACATTATGCGAAAAACAAAAATCATCTGCACTATGGGACCTGCCGTAGATACGGACGACGCCATACGGGCTCTGATTGGCAGCGGCATGGACTGTGCCCGCTTTAATTTTTCCCATGGTTCCCACGAGGAACAGAAGGTACGCATGGACCGGGTCAAGAGGGTAAGTGCCGAAATGGCGCGTCCCATCGCTCTTCTTCTGGATACAAAAGGGCCGGAGATCCGCATCCGGGATTTCGAAAACGGCTCCGTGACTCTGGAAGCCGGTCAAAGTTTTACGCTACACGCTTTTGAGGAGAGAGGCAATGAGGAAGGGATCGGGCTGACCTTTTCAGGGCTTGCCTCCTGTGTCACCATCGGCACCCGGATTCTCATTGATGATGGAAAGCTGGCCATGTTTGTGGAACGCATAGACGGCTCTGACGTGGTCTGTCGCGTCATCAACGGCGGTACCATCAGCAACAGGAAGAGCATCAATATTCCCAATCTGGATATTCCCATGCCCTATATCAGCGAGACGGACCGGAGCGATGTTCTTTTTGGCATCGAACAAGACGTTGATTTTGTGGCCGCTTCTTTTACACGGACCGCAGACGACATCCGGAAGCTCCGCAAACTCCTGGATGACAACGGAGGAAATCGAATCCAGATCATTGCCAAAATCGAAAATACCCAGGGAATTGAAAACCTGGATGAAATTCTGGAGCTGGCCGACGGCATCATGGTCGCCCGCGGCGACATGGGCGTGGAAATTCCCTTCCGGGAACTGCCTGGAATTCAGAAGACCATCATCAAGAAATGTTACATGGCCGGCAAACATGTGGTCACCGCCACCCAAATGTTAGAGTCCATGACCAAGAGCCCCCGTCCCACCAGGGCCGAAGTCTCTGATGTGGCCAACGCTATCTACGACGGCACCACTGCGATCATGCTTTCTGGAGAAACGGCTGCCGGAGATTACCCCACAGAGGCCGTCCGCACCATGGCGGAGATTGCCGAAGAGACAGAAAAACACATCAATTACAAAAAACGGTTCTCAGACCTGCACGACTCCCTCGCTCTGAAACGGACACCTGCCGTGGCTGTGGGAATCGCCACCATCACTTCCTCCAATTACCTGGACGCAAAAGCCATTGTGGCTGTCACCCGGACAGGACGAAGCGCCAGGATGATCGCCGATTACCGTCCTGCCGCCCCTGTCATCGCACCGACAGTGGATAAAAAATCCCTGCGGCAGCTAAACCTGACTTGGGGAGTTTTCCCTTTCCCCGCCGACGAGCAGGCAAGCGCCGACAGTTTATTCCGGCATGCAGAAGCCATTGCCCTCCATTCTGGCATCGTGGAGGAGGGGGATACCATCGTGATCTCCGGGGGGCCCCACGAGAAGGACAGTGCCATTGATATGATGCGCATCGTGAAGTTATAAGGTACGGAGCAGGAGTCAAAGAACGTCCAGCGCAGACACGGCAGCAAGTCTGTCGTCTGCTTATGGAGATTTTTTGACTCCTGCCCCTCACTTTAAACTTCTACTGTCCTTGTTCTTTTCTCCTCAGAACCGAACCGTTACCTCTCTGTCAATGGTCATGGCATCTTCTTTGACAATACAGTCTCGGGCCAGAATGTGGATGCCTGCCCCTGTGGCGGCCCGCAGGACTTCACCGAAGGCCGGATGGGTATCGTCATTGGGTGAAAAGGCAAGGATTCCTTTCATCTGGATTACAAAGAGAAGGTATGCTTCATACCCAGCCATCGCCGCTGCCATGAGCTCCTTCACGTGCTTCACTCCCCGCTCTGTAGGCGCATCGGGAAATTTTGCCACACCGCCTGTTTCTAGGGTCACGCCTTTCACTTCCATAAAGCATTTCCGGCCGTCTGCCTCGAAATACAGATCAAACCTGGAATTTCCGAATTTCTTTTCCCGTTTCAAAAAAGCCTGTTCCCCAAAAAGTCCCTCCGCTCCCCTGGATATCCAGTTTGCGGCCGCCTCGTTGGGCGCCTGGGAATCAATATTTACCAAGATTGTTTCTCCTGCAGCACCCGTCTTTTCTACTGTGATCAGGGAATACTTTGTCTTTCGATCTGCCCGCTCACAGTGCTGCACCCACACACCTGTGCCCGGAATCAAAAGTTCTTTAAGCCTCCCTGTGTTTTTCACGTGGCAGCGGACAATTTGTCCGCAAAGTTCCACTTCCGCCACAAAACGATTGGGACGTCCCAAAAAGACGCCCCGTTCCATCTGATCGTAAATCACATCCGCTCTCATCTTAAATCCTCTTCTGCTTCCTCCCGGAAAATTCTGTGATCAGAAGCTCCACTGCCAGGCTGTCCGAAAGTCTCCCTGTCTTTACAGCCTCCTCCGCCTCCGCGCATTTTTCCAGACAGCTTCGAAGCTCTGCCATATGGAAGCTTTTTCCCTGGGACATGGCACGCCCTGCCACAAAAGGCTGAAGCCCCGCCTTTTTCGCGATCTCATCCCTTCCCTTTCCCGCAGCGGCCAGCTCCTTCACCACAAGGAGCTGGTTGAACTGTCTGGCAAT
Source organism: Lachnospiraceae bacterium (assembly GCA_022792835.1). GTDB lineage: Bacteria > Bacillota > Clostridia > Lachnospirales > Lachnospiraceae > Lientehia. Next base: position 22,724 of record JAAWBT010000005.1, read on the forward strand.
GAGAAAAAGGATCCGCATGGGTGGTTCCCTGAGGGCTATCAGATCATAATATTTATCCATAGCCGCTTTCTGTCGTCCCTGCGCCACGTCGGCAATCATCTCAAAAATTCGTCCTGTAATCTGCACCGAACAGACGGCCTCCACATCTTCCGGCAAAATCCCGTCCCTGCCTTCTGTGTAGGAGACCAGCTTGTCCAGCTCTGTACGGATGTGTTCCATATCATCGCCTACACTGCTTAAGAAGAGCTCCATGGCCGCCTGGGAGATCTGCCGTTTCTCTTGTTTGAGACTGCGGACAATCCATTTCTTAAGCTCCCCTTCCGGCTGTCTTCCAAGCTCCGTCACATACCCCAGCTCTTTCACCTTTTTATAAAGCTTATTTCTCTTATCCACCTGCTCTTCCACAAACAAGAGCACTGTGCTGTCCGGCATGCCGGGCAGGTAGGAAGGAATCGGCTCCGCATCCTTTTTAAACAGACCGCTGTTTTCAATGAGAATCAGCCTCTTTTCCGAAAAAAAAGGCATAGTGTCCGCCAGGCCGACGATCTCATTCACATCCGCTTCCTTTCCGTAAAAGCCCTGAAAATTCATCCGGTCATCGCCCAGTATGGCCTCGATCAGCTGGTTTTTATAACTCTTTTTTAAAAAGGCCTCCTCCCCGTACAGACAGTATACGGGGCGGAAGGCTCTGTTTTTAATATCCTGATTTAATATTTTCATTTTTTAAGGTACTCTTCAAACTGAGCTGCCGTCGCATAGGAGGCAATGGCGCCGTTTCCAAGGACACTGTATTCACAGTAGCGATTGGAGAACAACAGATATTTTTCCATCTGCTCTGCCGTCAGATCCTTTAATGTATCCACCGTCACCCCATCGGCAGAAAGCTGGTACAGGAAGGAACCGATAAACGCATCCCCCGCTCCCGTGGTATCAATAGCCTTTACCTTCCTGGAACGTGCATCGGCAGAAGCCGTTTTCGTGTAGGCTTCCGCGCCGTCAGAGCCTTTGGTGTAGATCACAAGCTGTACATTCCCCTGGAAAAGAACATCCTTCGCATCTTCCACCTTTGTCTTTCCAGTGATAAACTCCAGCTCCTCGTCAGAAATTTTAAGTACATGAGCGTAAGGGATGAATTCCAGGATTGCCTTTCGAAGCTCATTGTAGTCCTTCCACAGCGGCAAGCGGATATTCGGGTCAAAACTGATCATGTCGCCGCATTCCAGGGCATAAGTGATGGCCTTTCTGTGAGCCTCTTTCATGGGAAAATCTCCCAGGCAGAGCGAGCAGAAATGAAGGGCATAAGCCTCCTCAAACCATGCCTTCTCCACCACATCTGCGCTCATCAGCATGTCCGCACTGGGCTTTCTGTAAAAAGAAAAATCCCTGTTCCCGTCTTCCTTCAGGGATACGAAAGCCAGACAGGTATTCGCCTCGTCGGTGCGCAGCACATGGCTCACATCAATGCCATGGCCCACAAACTCATCCACAATCCGGTCGCCAAACGCATCATTCCCAAGCTGCGTGATCATCGCCGCCGGGCCGCCCAGCTTAATATAAGCGCCGCCCACATTGGCCGGGGCGCCGCCCACCACACCTTTAAAGTCTTTTACTTCTTTCAATTCGCACCCGATCTGATGAGGTACAAAGTCAATCAGTGCCTCCCCAATGGAAATCAGTCTCTTCATGATCTTCCTCCTACTTCCGTTTTTTGCGCAGGCCAACGTACTGCACTTTTGTTATCAGTATAGCACGCCTGGTTTCTTCCCGCAATTCTTTCCGAAAAAAACGTCGGGCCGTAGATGCAGGTTTTTCTTCCGGTCGAGATTGACTCAATTCATGAGTTCCTAAATGGTACCGGTTATCCCCGGCATTTAAGCCAAGAAATGATTCCCCCGAAAGTCGCAGCGGGCAATTTTATGCTGCATATTTTTGCACCTTCGCGTACATAAAAAAGAGGCTGAACATGTTTTACATGCAGCCTCTTTTTTTTTTATGAAATTTTCTATCTAAAATTATATTCTTTATTTTTATCGAAGGAGTTATTATGTGATATCCTTACCGCCTTGTCTTCCTGTTCCTTTTCGACCTTCGGTTTTATACTCTTTAGCATTTCTTCTATCAGCTTTCTCCTATAGCCGATCTGCTTTTCTTTTTCCCTCTCTCAATGTACCACAGCATCTGAATCCGCCGGAGAACCTTCCTGAATCTTTGTCATCTCTCTATTCAATATCATATTGATTTTTGTTGAAATGAACATCCATTCTCTGCTGTCCGCCCGAAAACTGATGATGCCCTACACGAATGATTTCCTTCCGAAAGCCTAACCTCTATTTCTGATAAAACAGCTTTTCTACTGAAAACTTCATGATTCCCGTCGATGTATCACATCTGATCCGATTTCTCTGCTTCGATTTGTATACTTTCATATACTGATTCGGATTCTTACGTTTTTATCTTCTCTCTATCTGATGAAGGCGGTTCCGACAGGATGTCTCTCTCATCAACTGAGAATCATATGAAGTTTTCAGTCGCTTAACTTCTGTGTCCAGTGGAATCTCCTCCTTCCCATTTTACCTGCCTGCAATCTTTCAAAGCTTCCATTGACAACTTTTGCATTTTATACGCTTCGTGTCTCTCTTGTTGGAAAAAACTTATTTATCACCCTAACCGACTATTTTGTCTAATCTTGATTGATATTCCTATCTAATCGCCACTGACTTTTCTGTTCTTTTAGAATGATTTTACCAGATACCGTTTCTTTACACTGATCTGTTTACTGGAAATCCTTTCTCGTCAGATTTCTTTAAAGTTTCTTTTGCTTTGAAGATTGTTTGTTTTTTGTTATGTCCTTATGATAGCACTCTTCGGACTATTTGTCAACACTATTTTTAGAATTTTTAAATTTTATTTTTTTGTTAATTGATACAAATGTTTAATTTTTTTAAATTATCTGTTTTTTTCAAACTATTGCATACAGAATCACCAATAGCTATAATAGAAGGACAGGATTTCCTGCACAAAAGCAAAAGAGAAAGGAGTCTTCTTTATGCGCAAAAAAGCATTCCGGGCAGCTTTTCCTCTGACTCTGCCCGTCTTTATGGGATATCTGTTTCTGGGAATCGCCTTTGGCGTTCTTCTTGCCAGCGAGGGGTTTCATGTAGGGTGGGCTGTTTTCATGAGTGTAACCATCTACGCCGGCGCCATGCAGTTTGTTGCCATTCCACTTTTAACAGCCCCCTTTAACCTGCTTTCCACCGCGTTCATCACTCTGACCGTCAATGCCCGCCATCTGTTTTACGGGCTTTCCATGCTGGAAAAATTCAAAGAGAGCGGTCCCCTAAAACCTTATATGATCTTTTCCCTCACAGATGAGACCTATTCCCTGCTCTGCTCCACAAAGTCTCCGGAGGGCATAAATCAGAAATGGTTTTTCTTTTTCATCGCCTTTTTGAATCACAGTTATTGGATCCTGGGTGGAATCGTGGGCTGTCTGGCCGGACACTTGATCCCTTTTGATTCCACAGGGATCGACTTTGCCATGACGGCGCTTTTCCTGGTAATTTTTGTGGAACAATGGGAGAACAGCAAACACCATCTGCCGGCCCTCCTGGGCCTCTCCGTCACCGCCCTCTGCCGGCTGGTTTTCAGTGCGGACTGGTTTATCCCTGTGGCCATGGCCTGTCTGCTTCTGTCCCTAACCCTGCTCAGAAGAAAGGAGTGTCTGTAATGTCTGTTGCATTTACGGTTCTCACCATTGCCGCTGTCACCTTTTTAACCAGACTGCTGCCTTTTCTCCTGTTTCCATCCAACAAAAAAACGCCCGATTTTATACTTTATCTCGGACGGGTGCTTCCCTATGCCATTATGGGGATGCTGATCGTATACTGCTTCAAAAATGTAAATTTCCTCTCCTGGCCATGCGGGCTTGCAGAGCTTTTGGCCAGTCTGTTCGTGATTCTGGCCCATAAATGGAAGCACAATCTGCTCTTAAGTATCGGCGGCGGGACTGTCCTCTATATGATCCTGGTGCAGACTGTCTTTCGATAAAGCATTCCGCCTGTGCGCTGGCCAAGTACACAGGCAGATATCGCAGGTATCTCACAATTCTGTGCGCCCTTCCAGGGCACGGAGCAGGGTCACCTCATCTATATACTCCAGATCACCGCCCACCGGTACGCCGCTGGCGATTCTTGTCACCCGGATCCCAGTGGGTTTGATCAGCTTGCTCAAATACATAGCTGTGGTCTCCCCCTCCAGACTGGAGTTGGTGGCAATAATAACCTCCTTCACGTCTCCTGCCAGTCTTTTCATCAGTTCCTTTAAACGGATATCCGACGGGCCGATGCCAAGAGCCGGGGAAATGGCCCCGTGCAGTACATGGTAGACGCCTTCATAGCGCCCCGTCTTTTCGTAGGCAGCCAGGTCTCTGGTGTTTTCCACCACCATGATGGTGGTGTGATCCCGTTTTTCACTGGCACAGATGGGGCATAGCTCATCATCCGTCAGAGTACAGCACTCTTTACAGTAGCGTACCCCCCTTCTGGCCTCCACGAGAGCCTGAGCCAGGCCATCTACCCGCTCCTCTGGCATGTTGATCACGTGAAAAGCAAGCCTCTGGGCAGATTTCGCGCCGATGCCCGGAAGCCTGGAGAACTCATCAATCAGCGCCGTAATCTTACTGCTGTAATAATCCATCAGAAAGGAAGCCCTCCGCCTAAACCGCCAAGACCGCCGGCCAGCCCGGACATGTTAGCCGCCGAAGCCTCTTCCATCTGCCTGAGCGCCTCATTGGCCGCCGCCATAATCAAATCCTCCAGCATCTCGATATCATCCGGATCCACTACTTCTTCCGCCAATTTGACTGAGGTCAGCTCTTTCTTACCGGAAACCGTCACCTCCACGGCGCCGCCCCCTGCCGCAGCCTTAAATTCCTTTGTCTCAAACTCCTTCTGAGCTTCCTCCATCTGTCTTTGCATCCTCTGGGCCTGCTTCATCAGGTTATTCATATTGCCGGGCATTCCTCCCGGAAATCCGCCGCGTTTTGCCATAAATTTATTTCTCCTTCCTTTTTGCGTCCTCTGCCATTCTAAAACATTGAGATTTTGACCCTGGTATCATTCTAATCATTTTCTGTGATAATGTCCATATGAATTTTGTCTTTCAGCTCTTCTTCGCTGATATAACGGGTATCTCTCTCCTCGCCGGCGGTGAGCAAGCGGGCTTTAAAAGTGATCTCTCGTTCAAAATTAGCCCGCACATAAGCCTCAAGCTCCAAGAGCACCGACTCTCTGCTTCCGATCAAATAATGATTCTCATCCAAAAAGCCTAACATAAGACTGCCTTCCCCGAAAGGCTCCACCCTCACTCCCAAAAGGGCCGGGCCGTTGGCTCCTCCTATATCCCGGACAATCTGCTTCCATTTCTCTCCGATCAGTTTCAGATCCTCATACTGGGCTTTGGGAAGGACTACCGCCTGCTCTTTTGGCATTTCTTCCCCCACAGCTTCTCTGGCATTGCCGTCCCGGCTGCTTTCTTCTGCCGGCCGCTGCCTTTGGGGCAAAGAAAAATCCCCCTGGTCCAGACGCTTCTCCAGCTCCTTTAGCCGCTGCAGGACGGAATCCAGATTCTCTTCCATCTGTGGTTTTGTCAGGCGAATCACCGCCAGCTCAAGAAGCACACGCTTCCCCGCTGCATAGCGCATCTGGTTTGACAGCTCCGAAAAAATGCGGATATAGCGCATCAGGGTCGCTCCGTCTAAAAGCTTTGCCTCCTCGCGAAGACGGCAAAGATCCTCTGCCGTCATATCCAGGCTGTCTTCCTCGCCGGAGGCTTCCAATAGCAGAAGGTTACGCATATACCAGGTGAAATCCAGCACAAACTGGGTAAGCTCCCGCCCCTGAAGCACAATTTCCTCCACAAGCCGCAGACTTCTCACTGTATCGCCCTGTGCCACATTGCGAAGCAGGTTGCTGAACACCTCATTGTCCACAGCGCCCAGAACCTCCATCACCTTCTCATAAGTGAGCTGTTCTCCGTAATGAAAGGCCACACATTGGTCAAAAAGGCTGATGGCATCCCGCATGGAACCGTCTCCTTTTTTGGCAATATAGCGGAGAGCCTTTTCTTCTGCATCGATGTCTTCCGCCGCCGCCATTTCTGACAGGCGGTCTGTGATGGTGTCCCCTGTAATACGGCGAAAGTCATACCGCTGACAGCGGGACAGCACAGTCACAGGAATCTTGTGAACTTCTGTGGTTGCAAGAATGAAAATCACATAGGAAGGCGGCTCCTCCAGGGTCTTGAGAAGCGCGTTGAAGGCCCCTGTAGACAGCATATGGACCTCATCTATAATGTAGACTCTGTATTTCCCATCCGCGGGAGAATACTGAACTTCATCACGGATCTCCCGGATATTATCCACGCCGTTGTTGGAAGCAGCATCGATCTCCACCACATTGACAGAATTCCCCGCTGCAATGGAACGGCAGGCAGCACATTCTCCACATGGGTTTCCCTCCGCCGGCTGCTCACAATTGACTGCCCGGGCAAAAATTTTTGCAATGGTCGTTTTCCCTGTCCCGCGGGTCCCGCAGAACAGATACGCGTGGCCGATCCGTCCCGTTCTGATCTGATTTTTCAAGGTTGTTACGATATGATCCTGACCCTTTACATCTTCAAACGTTCCAGGCCTCCACTTCCTGTATAAAGCCGTATATCCTGCTGCCATATCTGTACCTTTCTATAAATATGCATCCCCCGGAGGACATTTCATCGTATAGGGAGCGAAGTTCATGTACGATGAAAAAGGCGGACGGGCCCTGCCGGCCCGCCCTGCCTTTTTCATCCTGTTTATCGTTCTGCGCTTATTTCTCTTTAAATGTTTCGTCGCCAAAGCTGATCCCAAGAAGACGCGCCTCCTCAATGATCGTGGCGTCGGGAGATACAGTCTTCAATTTACCCGCCACCTCTTCCAGCGGAGTCTTGGAAATCTCACGGCTCTTGACCGCTACCATATAGCCGTACTGCTTCTTGCTGATCATTCTGGCCGCCGCCGCCCCCAGGCGTGAGGACAATACTCTATCGTAAGCACAGGGAACGCCGCCCCGCTGCATGTGTCCGGGAACCGTCACACGGACCTCAATGCCGCAGGCTTCCTCAATCTGTGCGCCGATTTCATAGGCCACAGAAGGATAAATGGGCTTTCCTTCTTTTCTCGCCTTCTCTTTCTTTTTCTTAAGCTCTTTCTTAGACAGCTTGGCATCCTCTTTGGAGACTGCCCCCTCTGCCACTGCGATAATGGAGAAATACTTGCCTTCTTTCTCTCTCTTCTTAAGCGCCCCTATAATGGAGTTAATGTCGTAGGGGATCTCCGGAATCACGATAATGTCAGCACCGCCGGCCATGCCTGCGTTTAAAGTCAGCCAGCCGGCCCCGTGGCCCATAATCTCAATCATAAACACGCGGCTGTGAGATGCGGCAGTCGTGTGGATACAGTCAATGGCATTGGTAGCAATGTCGACCGCACTCTGGAATCCAAAAGTCATATCCGTACCCCAAAGATCATTGTCAATGGTCTTTGGCAGGCCGATCACATTCAGCCCTTCTTCCCTGAGCAAATTCGCCGTCTTCTGACTTCCATTTCCGCCCAACACCACCAGACATTCCAGGCGCAGCTGTCTGTAGGTGTGCTTCATGGCCTCCACCTTATCCAGATCATTCTCATCGTGGACCCGCATCAACTTGAAGGGCTGCCTGGATGTGCCGAGGATTGTACCTCCCTGTGTCAGAATTCCAGAGAAATCCCAGGGCTGCATAATCCGGTAATCCATATAGATCAAGCCCTTGTAGCCATCTTTGAAGCCGATGATCTCCACATCATCGTACATCTGGTACAATGCCTTTGCCACACCCCGCATAACTGCGTTTAAACTCTGGCAGTCGCCACCGCTTGTCAACATACCTACTCTTAACATAAATAAAACCGCCTCCCTCTACATTCTATTATCCGGGCTATTTCGCCTGTGAATTATTTTTATTATATAATAAACAAAAGGCATGGGCAAGAGGAAAATACCGCTTTGTCCTGTGAGGATCTTAAGGACTGCCTGTGCGAATCTCTTTTCTTTTTCCGCCTGATCTGCCCTTTCTTTTTGTTCTGATGGTTTTCATCTTTTCACAACAGACTCCCGCCGGATCAGCCTGCTTCCCATGATAAGCCTCTTTTCTCCCGGTTCTTCGCCGGAAAGCAGCATAAGGAGTACCCTTGCCCCTTCTCTCCCCATCTCGATGGTAGGCCGCTCAATGACCGTCACTCCCGGTACAAAGTAGCGAGCCAGCAGATGATCGTCAAAGGCCGCCAGAGAAATCTCACGTCCCGCCCGCATTCCCCTCTCAGAAAGCACCTTCATACACCCTACGCAGGTCAGATTATTGACAGCTACAATCCCTGTAGGGCGTGCGCCTTCCGGCAGAGAAAGAAAGGCCGCCATGGCCCTGCTCCCGGTCTCCTCAAAATGGCTTCCCAGCGCCATCAGCCGCTCGTCTACCTGGATATGGTACTGTTCCATGGCTGCAAGATACCCGGCAACCCTTCTGCCGCTGGCGGACTCTCCAGGAATCCCGCCGATCAGGCCGATTCTTCTGTGACCGTTCTGAATCAGTTCTTCTGTTAAAAGAAACATCCCTCTTTCGTTGTCAATCTCTATGGTGTGATAGTCCCCCTGAGGACGGTAGGCGTCCACCAGCACCAGAGGCTTTTCCCATCGAGTATAATCCATCTGGTCCGGGCTTCCCTGCACCACCAGGATGCCGTCGGCCAGTCTGGAGAATCTCCGATACAGGTTTTCAAAGTCTTCCTCCTCAAAATTTCTTGTAGAAGAGATCAGCATAGTATAGCCTCGGGCCTTCAGATATTCTTCTGCCCCCTGGATCACAGAACCGTTAAAATCATTGGTAAAATCCGGAACCACCATCAATATTGTCTTTGTCTGCCCTGTTACCATGGAGACCGCCAGGGCATTCTGCACATATCCCAGTTCTGCCACAGCTTCTCTCACCTTTTTTTCCGTCTTTTCGCTGACCTTGTCCAACCCGTTGAGCACCCGTGATACGGTGGAAATGGCTACGCCTGCCCGCTTTGCCACATCTTTAATGGTCACATCTCTGCGGATTTTGTCCCGTTCCATAAATACCTCCTTGCCAATCAAAGGTAATCTGTGGTAAAATAATATGCAGAAAAATAAAAACGTTTTTATTTTTAATGATTATACTATGGGAAGGAGATTTTTACAATGGCAAAACCGAAAATTCTTGTGGTGGGCAGCTTCGTCATGGATCAGATTGCAACGACGGAGATTTTCCCCAGAGAGGGACAGACGGTCCTGGGGGGGACCTTCAGCAAAGCGCCTGGCGGCAAAGGTGCAAATCAGGCGGTCCAGATGGCACGTCTCGGCGCGGACGTCACCATGGTCGGCAAGCTTGGACATGACGGCAACGGCGAGGATATGATAAAGACCTGTAAGGAAGCGGGCATCAATACTGAGTACGTACTCTACGACGATGAGCTGCCTTCTGGCTGCAGCGTCATCATTCTGGAGGAGGCGCCTGGAAAACAGACCGTAAACCGGATCATCGTGCTGTCCGGCTCCAACATGAGCATCACGCCTGACGACATCGCCTTTTTAAAGGAGAAAGTGGTTGAGTATGACCTGGTAGTGCTCCAGCTGGAGATTCCCATGGAGATCAATGAACTGGTAGCTGAGTACGCTTACAAAAAGGGCGTACCCGTTATGCTCAACTCTGCTCCCAGTGCTCCTTTATCTGACGAGCTGCTCTCTCACCTGACCTACATCTCCCCCAATGAGCATGAGGCCTTTGACATGATCGGCGTGAAGATCAGCCATGAGGGCAAAGAGGTAAACATGGAGGAGGCAAAGGCCGCCACTGCCGCCCTGAAGGCAAAAGGCGTGAAAAATGTACTGATTACCCTTGGTGAGTCCGGTGCAGTCCTGGATACGGAAAAGGACGGCTTCTTCTATAGTCCCTGTGTGGACGGCATCATGGCCGTGGATCCCACTGCCGCCGGCGATTCCTTTGTGGGCGCTTTGTCTGTGGGGCTTTGCTGTGGCTGGGGTTATGAGGCGACTCTCCGTTTCGCCAATCACACTGCAGGTCTCACCGTGTCGGCTCTCGGCGCCATGCCTTCCCTTCCGACTCTGGAGAAGGTGGAAGCCTTCCTCAAGGAAAAGACCGGAACCACCCCTGATACCTCTGTACTGAGATAACCAGAAAAAGGAGATTGTTTTATGGAAGCAAAATGCAAGGAATCATATGATTTTTTCCTGGATACCGTAAAAACGGATCTCAGCGCATTCATTGATAATATGGATTACTCTGAGATTGAGGATGCCGCAGACTTAATTGTAGAGGCCCAGAAAAAAGGCGGCCGCGTCCATGTATCCGGCATCGGCAAACCCGGACATATTTCCGGCTACATCGCATCCTTAATGTCTTCCACCGGAAATCCCACCTATTTCCTCCACGGCACAGAGGCCGTCCACGGTTCCTGTGGGCAGCTGGTTCCCGGAGATGTGGTGATTTTCATTTCCAACAGCGGCGAGACGGCAGAGATGCGTTCCACAGTTTTGGCGGTCAAAAACAATGGCTGTTTTGTCATCGGCGTCAGCGGAAATTCTGATTCCTGGCTGGCCAAAGAGAGCGCCGTCCATATTTTCGCCGGAGTAAAAAAAGAGGGAGGTCCCATGGGACGTGCTCCCCGTATGTCCATCTTGGCAGAAACCCTGGTGCTTCAGGCCCTCAGCGTGGCGCTGCAGGCTCATAAAGAGGTTTCCCCGCAGCAATATGTAAAATGGCATCCCGGCGGAGCTCTCGGAAAACTCCGTGACGATGAAAAATAAATTGCCGGAAACAGCCGGCCAAAAAGGAGGAATTTTTCATGCTTACAACCAAATGTATCCATCCCGGCATTATGGAGGCTCTGTCCTTATGCGGACATGGCAGCAAGGTCCTGATCGCTGACGGCAATTATCCTCTGGCAGAAAAGAGCGGCAGCGCACAAAAAGTTTATCTGGGTCTGACCCCCGGCCTTCCCACAGTCACAGATGTCTTAAAGGCCATCCACTCTGTGGTGGAAATTGAAAAGGCTGAGGTCATGGTTCCCGGCGACGGCACCACTCCTGAGATTTTTGCGGAATTTAAGGAAGAGTTGGGCCTGGAGCTCTCCGGAATCGGACGGTTCGAGTATTATGATGTATGCTGCAAGCCGGATGTGGTCCTCGCCATCTCCACTGGGGAAAAACGAGTGTTCGCCAACATCCTGCTGACCATCGGATGTGCATAAACATTAGGTAAAAAACATCCCTGTCATGGTTTGTCTCCTGCCTATCTGGCGGGAGATGGATTTTGACAGGGATATTTTAGTGTACTTTCTATAATTTTACATTTTGCACAGCTCATGGAGCCGTTTCATTTTCCGGTCAGTAAAGGCCTGAAGATCCGCGATGTCCTCATCCGTCAGATGACGAAATTTCTTAAAACGGGTGATAAATTCCCGCACCGGCTTCGGATTTTTTATGTCCACGGACATTTTAAATTTGCCGTCTTCCACTTCATAGAGGGGAGCAAAGTTTGTCTCCACGGACAGCCTAGAGACCTCAATGCTCTCATCGGATTTGCAGCCCCAGCCGGTCAGGCAGGGATTGTACACGTGCAGATATACCAGACCTCTCTCCGCTTCCACCATCGCCCTTTCCAATTTGCGCACCATATCCGGGATGTAGGCAGGACTCATGGTAGCCATATAGGGCAGGTCATGCATGGCCATAATCATGGGAAAATCTTTTTTATTCTGCTTTTTGCCGCCCTGGCCGTCGATGACCGGCGTGGTAGATGTCCAGGCGCCTTTTGTGGTAGAGCCGCTGCGCTGGTAGCCGGTGTTCATATATCCCTCGTTGTCATAGCAGATATAGATAAGCTTGTCCCCCCGTTCGGCTGCGCCAGACAGACACTGCATACCGGCGTCTACCGAAGCGCCGTCGCCGGCAAACGCCACCACATTCACCTTCCGTCCGATATGTTCATAGTGCATTTTGATGCCGGCCAGCATGGAAGCCACATTGTCTAACAGGGGGAAGAACACCGGCGTCCTGGCCCCGGACTGTTTATCCCACCCCACCACGCCCACACCGCCCATGCAGCCCGGCGGAATGGCAAAAATCGTGTCAGGCCCCAGTACCTTCATACAGGTACGCAGCGTCAGCTCCACATTACAGCCCACGCAGGCAGAAATACCCGGGGAGATTTGGTCTTCATAAGCTGCCAGTTTATCAACTACGTTCATCTTCTCTCCTCCTTACCTTCCTTTATCCTCGCGGTTTAACCACACAGCGGCATGGCATACGGTATCCTCTGCATGGTTCATCACCTCGTCAATGGCATAATGGATATGTGCTGCCGTTACATCCTCGCCGCCAAGGCCGGCGATAAAGGGAATGTTCGGCACAAAAGCCGCCGCGCGGTTCATGGAGGCGCACACTTCTTCGTAGATAATTCCTGTATTCCACCCAAAGGACACATTGCGGTCAATCACTCCGAAAGCTTTCCGCCCCGTAAGCGCCCTGGCCACCTGCTCTGCGGGGAAGGGACGGACCATACGGATTTTCAGCAGCCCCACCTTTTTTCCCGCTCTCCTTGCCTCGTCCACACAGTCCTTCGCCACACCGGTCATGGAGCCCATGGTCACCATCACATAGTCCGCGTCGTCACAGCAGTATTCCTCCACAGCGCCACCGTAGCTGCGGCCAAAACGCTCACCGAATTCTTGGTCCACCGCTTCCAGAAGTTTCAGGGCATTTTGCTGCCCCATCATGTGTTTCAGACGATATTCCGTCAGCAGATAGCCGTTGGTCAAAGGGTCAACCGCCATAGGCCGCTTGGGATCCAGAATAATGTGCTCCGGCGCATATCCAGGCAGAAATGCGTCCACGCTCTCCTGGTCCGGAATCTCCACCCGCTCAGACATGTGAGACAGATAGAAGCCGTCAAAGCAGACATTGATGGGAAGCAGTACGTCTTTATCTTCCGCGATGCGGTAAGCCATGATGAGGGTATCCAGAATTTCCTGATTATCCTCCACATAAATCTGCAGCCAGCCGGCATCCCGCACGGTCAGACTGTCCTGGGGCCCGCCCCAGAGTGTCTGGGGAGAGATCATCTCCCGGTTGGCCACAGCCATCACAATGGGCAGCCGCAGAGTGGAAGCGCGGAAATAGGGCTCATACATCAGGGCCAGCCCCTGAGATGCCGTGGCCGTAAACACACGGGAGCCGGCCAGTGACGCGCCGGTGCACACGCTCATGGCAGAAAGCTCGCTTTCCACCTCGCTCACAGAGCTTCCCAGCCTGCCGCCGGTCACAAAATCAGCCAGGTATTCCACAATGGGCGTCTGGGGGGTAATGGGGTAGGCCGCAATAATATCCGGCCGACAAAGACAGGCGCCGATGGCTGCCGCCATATTGCCATTGATCACTTTCACCTCTGACATCATTCATCCTCCTTTACCGCCGCCATGGAAATGGCCTTCTTCTTACATTCATGGGCGCAGATGCCGCACCCTTTACAGTAGTCATAGCAGATTTCAAAGCTGCCGTCCTCATTTTTCTTTACGGAATTCACCGGACAATATAACAGGCACATCCCGCAGCGAACGCATTTTTCCACATCCATGACCGGTTTTCTGGTGCGCCATTTTCCGGTCTCGACGATCTTCAGTCCCTCCGGTCCGATGGGAACGATATAATCACTGACAAATTTCATGGTGCCCTCCTTATTCAAACATAACGATCCTTGCTTCTTTGTATCCGCAGCGAAAGGCTTCCACGTTTTTCGCACCGAACACTTCTTCAACCACCTGTTCTACCCTCTCCTTCTCCACCCATCCGGTCGCCCGGACAAAGGCCCCAAGCATAATGGTATTTGGAATCGGACGTCCCAGCAGATTTAAGGCAATGGCAGTGGCGTCCAGGTAAGCTAGGCACCTGACATCCGGACTTTTCACCACGTCCTTTGGATCCTCCTGCCTGGTATTTAAAATCACGAAGGAGTCTTTTTTCAGTCCTTCAAATACCGGTGTGGATAGGAGCAGACTGGGATCCTGGATAATCACACAGTCCGGGCTGTACACCTGGTTTTTCGCGCGGATCTTCTGGTCTCCCAGGCGGACATAGGAGGCCACCGGAGCCCCCTGCCGTTCAAATCCGAAAAAGGGCATGGAATTGCCGTATTTTCCTGCCGCCACAGCAGCCCTAACCAGCAGTTCTCCGGCCTTCACTGTTCCCATTCCTCCAATTCCGTGGAGTCTGATTTCTTTCATGCAACATATCCTCCTCTCTATTCATTAACCACGACCATCGCGTCCACACCCACTGCTTTTTTTCCGTCTCCAAACAATACGAACGGGTTGACATCAATCTCAGCAATCTCTGGGTGTTCCGAAACCAGCCTGGACAGGCAAAGCAGGGCCTCAATCAGCTCCTCTCTGTCATATTGCACGCCCCGCAGGCCCTCCCGGTAAATTTTCTCCAAGGGTGTTTCCTCAATCATCTGTTTTGCATCCTGCCGGTCAATGGGAAGCATACGCAGAGAAACCGCCTGCAACAGCTCCACATAAATCCCTCCCAGCCCCACCATGATGACCGGGCCGAACTGGGAATCCGTGCTGACGCCAAGGAGTACCTCAAACCCTCTCGGAAGCATCTGCTGCACCAGGACTCCCTGGATGTTGGCCTCCGGCGCGCCGGCTTTTGCATTGGCAAGAATTTCTTCATAAGCCTCAGACATTTCTGCCACACTGTTGATCTGCAGACGCACACAGCCCAGATCTGTTTTATGCTGAATATCGTCGGAGAGAATTTTCATAGCCACAGGAAATCCCAATTTTTTTGCTGTCTCTGTCAGTACCATCTCTTCCCCCAAGGTCAACACCACCGATTGAACCACAGGAATCCCATACTGGCTTAACAGCCGTCCGCTTTCCAGCTCATTCAATACCCTTCCCATATCAAACCCCCTGTTCCCTCAAATATGCCCCGTACCGGCAAAGGTTCTTTGCCGCCAACACTGCCTTGTCCGGCGTATTAAAGGTACAGAGCCCGTTTTGTTCCATGATCGCCCGCGCCTCTTTTGTGTATGCACCGGCCATTACGCAGTAGTAGACCGGTTTGCGCTTCCCGACCGGAATGGATTTCTCCACAGCCACAAGGGCTTCTGCCAGCTCCTTTTGGGGCAGGAATGTGGGTACCACCGTGATGAACACCACCCCGTCCACGTTGTCGTCTTCCAGAACCACCCGCAGGCCGTCCGCATGATTTTCAGGAGAGGCAGAGGCTGTGATATCTGCGTAACCCTCCGGATGGCAGATATTGGACATGGGCAGCTCACAGGCCCTTAATTTTTCCTTTGTCTCCTCCGATACCACCGGCATGTGCAGAGCCGGCCAGGCGGCAATGGCATCCGTACAGTAGATGCCGGGACCTCCGGCCTGGGTGTAGAGGAAGAGATTGTTTCCCCCTGGTACTGGAAGCCGGTCAAATGCCTGTAAGGTGTCAATCAGCTCATCAATGGTCTCCACCCGCACCACACCGGTCTGCTGGAACATGGCATCATACACTCTGTCGGAGCCTGCCATGGAGCCAGTATGGGAATTGGCCGCCGCACTGCCCAAATCGCTGCGTCCCACCTTTAACACTACCACCGGCTTTTTCTTTGTCAATCTGCGGAAGGTTTCTGCCAGTTTCTTGCCGTCGTGGTAGCCCTCCATGTACAGGCCGATCACCTTCGTGGTATCGTCTTCCGCCAGATATTCCAGCAGATCCACAAAATCCACATCCGCCATGTTCCCGATAGAAATAAACTTGTTGTATAGTACCGGAACCACCCGCGCCGCGCCTTCCATCAGCACGGAACAGGCCAGCGCCCCGCTCTGGGAGAGGAAGGTTATCCCTGTGGGCTCTCCAAAAGCCTCAAAGGGGACGCCGGTGTCCACAAATGTGGTGTCCACCAGGCTCCGGTTATCAATCACGCCAATACAGTTCGGCCCCACCACACGGATGCCGTGACGCTTCGCACTGTCCATCAGGCGCTTCTGTCGGTCAATCCCCTCCGCAGTTTTTGTCTCTGCATAGTCTGCGGCCGCACAGACGATGACCTTCACATCCCCTTTCTCCTCCATACGGGCATCCAGATCATCCATCACGGAATAAATCAGCCGCGCGGGCATGATAAACACCACCATGTCCACATGCCCTTCAATGGCTTTTAATGACGGGTAACAGGGATATTCCAAAATTTCTTTTTCCTTCGGATTGATGGGGTAGACCTTTCCCGGATATCTTTTCTCCCGCATGTTCCTAAGAGCCACGTAACCGGCCTTGGCCGGATTGGCCGAAGCCCCTAAAACGGCGATCCCGTCCGGTCGGAATAATTGATCCAGCATACCATTCACCTCTTGCTTTTCTCTTTCTTTTCCATTGCTTCCTACAGTTTTATTATGTTGGAAGCAACCTGGAAAATCTGTAAATCATTTGACAAAACATCTATTTTTGTTATATATTTAAAAAGTCACGCAAATATCTGCCGGATTTGGAGTTTGGAGATGAAAACAGACAGAAATGCCATGCCAATATTTGAAATCGACGATTCTCTGTGGCTCAACATGGAAGAGCTGGACTGGTCCTGTATCACAGACGGACTGACTCCCAAACATTACCGTCTGCGTGAAGAACTGTTTCACCAGGTGGAGAATTTCCAGTACGTCTACATCTGCCGTTCCGGCCGCATCCAGCTGGATATCCTTGGCTCAAACGGCAACCGCCGCGTACTGTTTATCTGCAGTAAAAATTCTATTTTCGGAGAACTTTCTCTCTTTGACAAGCTCCCTTACAATTGTACGGCTACCGCCGTGACGGATTCTTATGTTTATGCAGTTCCTGCCGGTCATTTTTTAAAGCAGCTGGATTTGCATCCCAAGCTGGCGCTCAATATCCTCCGGGTACAGTCCACCAAGATCCGCCTGCTCACCACAGTCATCAAGCAGATGTCCTTCAACGATGCCACCTACCGTGTGGCCTATGTGCTGGCAAATCTGATTCAGGATTACTCCCGCCAGGTCAATAATAATACTGCCTACAAGCTGACTCTGAAATATACCCACCAGGATGTAGCGGATCTCACCGGACTCTCACGGGTGTCGGTCTCCAATATCATCAGCCGTTTTCAAAATATGGGGATCCTGAAAAAAGATCCCATCGACGGCTATATCACCATCCGCGATCCACAAAAGTTGTATGAATTTTTGAACGATTTCGCGTAAAAAACCGGCAAAGCTTCAAGCTTCTTGCCGGTTTTCTTTTATTTCATGCAGTGAGCCAACACGCTTCCTCCGGCCCCATCATCTGTCAGTCTGCCGTCCCAGGCCGCGATCCGTCCCCCTTTGATCGTCCCGCAGGGCCATCCCCTCAGTCTCTTTCCCTGAAAAACGGAAAAATCAGAACGACTCTGCAGACTCGCCGGCTCTGCCATGCGGCTTCGGTTCATGTCCACCAGCACGATATCTGCGTCTGATCCGGGCAGCAGTGTCCCTTTCTGTGGATAAATTCCAAAAATTCTGGCCGGGTTTTCTGTCATCAGTGGAATCAGCTTTTCAAGGGGAATTTCCTGGCGGAAAAATCCCTCATTCAGTACAGAGGCCAGATGGGTTCCCAGAGCTGGATAACCGGCAATTGCCGTCCCCATGCCCTCATGCACCTTTTTCTCCACACTGGAGATCGTGGTATTGTCCGTGCCGATGGTATCAATGATACCTGCCCGGATACCTTCCCAAAGTGCCTGTCGGCTCTCAGGGCTTCGGAAGGGAGGCAGCATCTTTCCGTATGCTCCCACGCCGCTGGACGTATCCAGTGAAAGATAGGGCGAGGTTGTCTCCACGTAAAGCTTGTCATGTTTCATGCGGTTTAAAGCTTTCATACTTTCCCCGGTGGAGGAATGGACAATGTAGGTACGCAGGCCCAGCTTCCGGGACAGATAAGCAGTCCTAATGACAGCCTCCCCCTCAGATATCTCCGGGTGGCTCTGTCCGAATTCAGCCAGTGTTTCCACAGGATGCTGAGCCATATCTTTTTCTGCATATTCCACAATCGAGGCATTTTCTGCATGTACACAGAGAACCGGGTCCGCCTCCAGTGCCTTTAAGCATTCCATGGTCCGCACAATAAAGCCGTCCTCCTGATGAGGAAAGAGTCCCGGAATACCACACATGTACACCTTAAAAGAATTCATGCCGCAGGCGGAATACTGAGGAAGCTCTGCCAGCTGCGCTTCTTCCCGCAAAGTAAAATGCGGGAACATATCCACCCGGGACAGGGAGGGAACCTTTTCTCGCAACATCTCTATAAGCGGAAGGTAACTGCCGCTTTGATTAAAAAAAGTGCCGATGGTGGTCACGCCTCCCAGAATTGCTGATCTGGTCTCACTGACCAGCTCCGTATCCAGGGGTGCAAACAGACCAAGGTGGGTGTGGGGATCAATGATACCTGGAAGCACATAGAGTCCTCTCGCATCGATTTCCTGTCTGGCAGAGGGGGTCTGGCTGGTCAGAGAGACAATCTTTCCTTCTTTTACACAAATATTGGTCTTCAGACATCCCGCTTCCGGCAGCACTACAATCCCGTTTTTTATAATCAGATCACAGGAGGCTTTTGGTAGAATTGCCACAGAGCCGACAGGAGATGACGCCGGCGCCTTAGGCTTTGAAACCGGCAGGGCCGCCTCCTGTACTTCCTTTTTCCTCACCAGGCGGATCCCCTTTTGCTTCGCCGTCTCCCGCGCCAGATCGGTCAGCCTGTCATCCTCGCCCAACACGTATTCTGTCCCGCCCTGACGCCCTACCGCCATAATATCGTTCCTTGTAATAAATTTTTTCAACTCTGCTCCTCAATCGCAGCACGCAGTGCAGGCATCTCCCTTGAAACCGCAGCCCCCAGAATTGCCAGTTCAGAATTGACCAGGGCCATGTCAAACCCTTTTTCAAACCAAGACTGTGCCGCCTGGAAATTCCCCGCAAAAACACCAAGCCGCTTTCTGAGTGCTCTGGTTTTTTCACGGAGATACAAAATTGTATCTACCAGCTTCGGGTTCGTAAACTGCCCAAAGATCCCCATATCCATAGAAAGATCTCCTGGTCCCACAAAGAACATATCCACAAAATCGTCCGCTGCTTTTAAAATATCATCAATGTTTTCCACTGCCGCCACAGTTTCCAGCTGGATGACAATATTTGTCCTGCGGTTCATATCGCCGGAATCTGAAAGGCTGTCTCCATAGTCCCAGAGACGGGATGGGCCGACTCCGCGCCTGCCCTTAGGCGGATAAAGGCTGAAAGAACGCAGACGCAGCACATCGTCTGCGGTTCGGATCTGTGGGATTAACAGCGCATCTGCGCCGATGTCCAATGCGCCGGTCACACATTCATAGGTCAGCGTAGGAACGCGGACCATACCATAGGCAGGCGTGTGCCTGAGAGACTGCAGCATCTTCTGCACAGTCTCCAGATGCATGGCGTTATGTTCGCTGTCAATGCACACAAAATCAAAACCCAGATGCCCCACATATTCCGTCATCACCGGATGGGGAGTTCCCACAAAGGTACCCACCAGCTTTTTGGGAGAACAGATCACTTCTTTAAATAAAGGTTTCTGCCCTGTCCCGGCATATACGGCCGCACCGCCATAGCCGCCTGAGCCTGCCGGACGGCCCTCAATCCGTGGAGCCGCAGCCGTTTGGGTCTTGGAAGTTTCCTCTTCTCCGGTCACCACAATCTCCATCCCCAGCCGCTCCATCTCCTCCTGCGCCAGATCAGTCATCAAAGGCATCTCTGCCAAGAGGATTTGCTTCAGCCCCCTTTTACTGTACTCAAGAATCTCGTTTTTTGTCAGTATATTCTGCATAGACAATCACCGCCTTAATACAGCTTTTTCAAGCCTTCATCCGGTTTTGCGATTACATTCGTGCTGACTACTTTCCCGATGCGCTCCGCCGCATCTTCTGCCGCCTCTACGGCAGTGCGCACCGCGCCGATCTCTCCCTTGATGATCACTGCCACCATGCCTGCTCCTGTATTTTCTTTGCCAACCACTGCCACGTCTGCGGCCTTCAGCGCAGCATCCGCCGCCTCCACGGCCGGGACCAGGCCAAACACTTCAATATAGCCGTAAGAATCCATCTTTATACCTCCTCACCCTCTGTCATCGCAAGCGTCAGCACCTTCTGCGCATCTAAGCTGGGTCTGGCAATCACATTCGTACAGTGCAGCTTTCCGGCTTTCTTTGCCGCGTCCGCTCCCGCATCCACTGCCGTGCGTACAGCCCCGATCTCTCCACGTACCGCAACTGTGACCATACCGCCTCCGATCACCTCCATGCCGACCAGCTCTACATTTGCAGCTTTTACCATGGCGTCTGCCCCGGCCACCGCCGGCACATAGCCGATCACTTCAAGAAATCCCCAGGACAACATATTACTCTCCCTCCTTCCCCAATATCATCTCAAGAAGTTCTTTTGCCGGACGGGCAATGGTCAGACATCCTTCCATGGCATCCATCTGATTTGCCGCTGTCACCCCTGCGTCCACAGCCATCCGCACAGCCCCCACGTCTCCCCGCACCACGATCGTCACCAATCCAGCTCCGACCCATACCTTTTTGAGAATCTCCACATTTGCGGACTTGGCCATCGCATCAGCCACCGCAAAGGCGGGCACATAGCCCTTTGTCTCCACAAAACCCATTGACTGCATAGTTCATGCTCCCTTCTTCATACTGATAACAGATTAGGATTCTGCCACCGAATCAACAATTCCTATAATCCTCTCGTCAATCAAATGTTCCTGACTGGTAAAAAACGAACGGCTGACCAGCACGTCGCTGCCCACTCCGGCTCCAACCATGTCTACGGCCACGATCCTTTTGCCGTCCGCCGCCTCGCACAGTAAAAGTTTTTTTCCGATCAGACATTCCTCTTTTTCCTGTGAAACAACGGTTCCTACCACCTTATACAGCCGCATAACAGTTCCTTCTCCTTCCTGGACGACTGCAGGAAACGCCGTGCAGCAAGTGATTTTCCTCACCGCACAGCGTCCCTCGCTGCTAATTTTCCTGTACGCCCATGTGCAATTAAAAAGCCGGCATATATCCACTGTCGCGGTCTACCACCAGCTTGCCGCCGCGGTAAACCTTCCGGATCGCATCATGATTTTGAAGGATCGTGATATCTTTAAGCGGGTCACCGTCCACCACCAAAAAATCCGCCGTCTTTCCGGCTTCCAAGCTGCCAATGTCCGGCTGCCTGAGTGCCTCCGCCGTCACCGAGGTGGCAGCGATGATCGCCTCCATGGGTGTCATACCTCCAATCTCCACCAGGCATTCCAGCTCATAAGCATTGTCCCCGTGGTAATTAAAGGGAGTACCGCAGTCTGTGCCGCATCCCACTTTTACTCCGGCGGCTATCGCCTTTCGCAGATTGATAAAATGTTTTTGGGCAAAAAACTCCACCTTTTTCCGATGGTCCTCCGGCACACCGCCTTCCGGACCATACTTGATTGTCTTAAAAGAAGCCAAGGTTGACATCAGATAAGTACCCTTCTCGGCCATCTCCCCAATGGTCTCTTCATTCAGGAAGGTGCCATGTTCGATGGTGCGCACGCCGGCGCGGACTGCATTGGCACAGCCCTCCTCGCCGATACAGTGGGCAGAGGTGCAGATTCCGTTCTTCTCCGCTTCAATCACGGCGGCCCGCATTTCATCCTCATTTAACTGTGCCACCGTGGCCGGTCCCGGGGACATGCCGCCGCCTGTGGCCATCAGCTTGATATTGTCCACCCGGCGCTTAATCCGCTTACGCGCCGCCTTGCGCACCTCATCCACACCATCTGCAACCTCGGCGATCCAGTCAAGCGACACCTCTCCCGGCAACATATCTCCATGGCCGCCGGTGATTGTGATCGCCTTTCCTGCCGCCAGAATCCGCGGTCCCACAATCAGCCCTTCATTGACCGCGTTGCGGATGTCGATATCCACCTCGCCCTTTTCTCCACAGCAGCGGATCGTAGTAAAACCGGCAGCCAAATCCCGCTGAGCCCGAAGTACCCCCAAGATCACATTCAAACCCGCCGTGTCCAATACGGAATTTCGGAAATTGTCCGGCGCGCCATCCATAGACAGATGTACATGGGCGTCGATTAACCCCGGCATCACTGTTTTTCCTCCCATGTCTATGACAGGAACCCCACTGCAGAACGATTCATCATAAGAACCTGCGTACAGAATCTTATCCTCCCGCACCGCCACCATTCCGTCCGTAATCGGCGCAGCAGAAACACCGTCGATCAGATAGCAATTTTTTAATATGAACATAAGCCTGTCCCCCTTATGCATAGCCAATCATCTGTGCAATAATCAGTGCACCGCTGCCAAGCAGCGTCATAATTCCCACATAAGGTAAAATAAATTTCAGCCATTTCTGATAGGGAATTTTGGCACAGGCCAGCACTGCCATCAGCACACCAGAAGTCGGGAACATGATATTCGTCAGTCCATCTCCCATCTGAGAAGCTAAAATCAACGCATTGGGTTCAAGTCCCACCACATCGCCAAGGGGGGCCAGGATCGGCATGGTAATCAAAAACTGACCGCTGCCGGAATTGACCAGGAAGTTAAACAACTCCTGAACAATAAAAATGCCCACCAATGAAACTGATTTCGGCAGAAAGACGATCACAGAGGCCAGGGAGTGGATGACCACATCAATAATTCCGCCCTGTGTCAAGATCACGGCAATACAGTTGGACAGACCACAGACCAGGGCTGCCGCCACCACGCTGCTGGCGCCTTTGGCAAATGCGATGCAGGCCTTATTCACGCCGATACCACCGACAATCGCCGAGAGCACTGCCGCTAATAAGAACATGGCGATAATCTCGTTCATGTACCAGCCCCACTTGATGATACCAAAAACCATAACCGCCAATATTGCCGCCAGCGTGATTCCAATCATCACCTGTCTGCCCGGAGCGCATATCTGTTCTTCTTCCCGTTCTGCCTCCAGCTGCACTGCATAAGCCTTGCTTTCCTGATAAACGAGACTTGATTCAGGATTTACCTTTACCTTTTTTGCATAACGGAGCACATACCACACACCGACAAAGAAGAAAACCACCTGTAAAATAATACGGTACCAGGAGCCGGAATACAACTCAAGCCCCGTAATCTGCTGGCCTATCGCAACCGTAAAAGGGTTCGTCACGGACACGGCAAAGGCGGTTACGGCACTAACCATGACACAGGCCATAGCTGTCATGGTATCATATCCCAGCATCAGCACAATTGGAAGGATTGCCGGCAGATAAACAATCATCAGCTCTGCGCCGCCCACGATCGCCGCAATCAGTGCAAACACAAACATCAGCACAGGAAACAGCATATAGTCTCTCTTCTTAAATTTCCGGCTCAGGTTCTTCACTGCTCCGGCAATTGCTCCTGTGGCGTTGATAACCTCCCAGGCTCCGCCGATGATGATGACAGCAAAGGCCACCATGGCTGCGCCGGTCAGCCCATCCAAAATCAAGGTCATAAATTTCCATGGCGTCAGCCATGCTTTTTCTGTGTAATGGAATGATTCCGGGTCCACAATCATTCTGGAAGTCCCTTCCAACGGAACCCGTTCATAACTGCCGGACGGTATTATCCAGGTCGCAATCAGCGCAACCACCATTAAAATCAGCAGAATAGCAAATACATGAGGAATTTCCCTCTTTTTTTCTCTCGCTCTTTTATCAGGCATAAAGCTCCCCCTTTAGAAATGTCTTCTATATGTATCAATGAAATTGTCTGTTTCTGATTATCATTATGGCACTGCACCCCTCCTTTCTTTCATGAATTTTTGGACGTCCTTTTTTATTTCAAAATACCTTTATTTTTTCATATTGTCTGTAAAGTGGTTTACATTTTCTCTCATTTATTTTTTAATAATACTAAATTGCATTATTTTGGATTTTGTAAAATAGATGACAGAATCACTGCTGTATTTGTGATAAATTACAGACAATTATTGCAGATATAAGGAGGATATTCGTTATGTTTCAGGATCTTGTCAGTCAGTTTGTAAAAGAAGCGCCGCCTTATAATTTCGGAGTCGGTGATACGTTCAAACCGTTCCGCGAAGGGGTAGAGAAGGTCATCATCATGCACAAAAATGAAAATCCATACGGCACTTCCCCCAAAGCAGCAGCGGCCATGCAGGACCAGGCGTCCCATTCCAACCGCTACCCAACCATGCGTGCCGACCGGCTGCGGGAAAAGCTGGCCGTCAAACATGGCGTGGACATCTCTCAGATCATGGTCACCCAGGGCGGTACCTCTGCCCTTGGCTTCATTTCTGAGATGCTGATCCAGGACGGTGATGAGGTGATCGTTACCACCCCAGCCTACCCCAACTACCTGAATCTGACAAAAAAGTACAACGGCGTGCTGGTCGAGGTTCCTTCCGATGAAAATTATATTCCTCATTTCGATGACATTATGGCCTCGGTCACAGATAAAACTAAACTGATCTTTCTGGCCAATCCCAACAACCCAACCGGGACCATCTGTGACGACGATGCCCTGCGGAAGTTTTTGCACAGGCTTCAGGATCATGTGGTCCTTGTGGTGGATGAGGCCTACTTTGACTTCATTGAACGGCCCGGCTGTCGCAGCATGATTGATGAGGTGGCTGACCATGTGAATCTGATTGTGGTACGCACTTTTTCCAAAATCTATGGCATGGCCGGCTCCCGAATCGGCTATATGATCTCCAACCCGGAAATCATTCACTATCTGGAGATCACCAGCACTGGTTACTGCTGCAACCGTGTAGGTCTGGCCGGCGCCGAAGCTGCTCTGGAAGACCGGGAGTTTATCGAAATGACAATTGCTGAAAACAAGAAAGGCCGCGATTATCTGACAGAAGTGATGAAAGAACTGGGTTTCGACGTATGGGAATCCCATACCAATTTCATTTTCTTTGACCCCCACATTCCCATAAAAGAATTTGCTGATGAGCTCTATACCTTTGGCGTAAAAATCCGCGGTGATTTCGTCAGAGCCCGCATCAGTATCGGAACCATGGCGGAAAACAGAATTGCTGCCAAAGCTATGGAGCAGATTGTAAAAGAATATAAAGAAAAATCATCGAAATAATTGGCTGTCTCTTTTGGAAAACGCCATTTTTGCCGCAATCTCTTGACATTTATGCATGGATAGTGTAATATTGGCATATACTTAATGTAGTATCAAAAACTACATGTTGCGTTAGGAGGCGGCGATATGAAGAACTTAAAACCAAAAGATCCAGGTAGTGCCATCACTCATTTTATCGGCTGGCTGATGGCCATATTTGCAGCTACGCCACTTTTAATCCGGGCGGCAAAGGCACCGGACAGGATCCATGTCATCTGCCTGACGGTTTTTATCCTCAGTATGATTTTCTTATACGGCGCCAGCACCATTTATCATACCCTGGATATTTCTCCCAGGATCAACAAAGTCTTAAAAAAAATTGACCATATGATGATTTTCATCCTGATCGCAGGAACCTACACGCCGGTCTGCGTCATTGTCATCGGCGGTCGTCAAGGAGCGTTCCTTTTGGGTCTTGTCTGGACCATTGCCATCTGTGGGATACTCATCAAAGCCTTTTGGATCAACTGCCCGAAATGGTTTTCATCTGTCCTCTATATCGGCATGGGTTGGGTCTGTGTGCTCTCATTTACCCAGATTCTTAACAGTCTGTCCCATGCAGCGTTCGGCTGGCTTTTGGCCGGCGGTATTATCTATACCATCGGCGGCATTATTTATGCCCTCAAACTTCCGATTTTTAATTCCAGGCACAAATATTTTGGTTCCCACGAGATTTTCCATCTGTTTGTCCTGGCCGGAAGTTTCTGCCATTTCATTCTTATGTATCGTTTCGTGGCTTTCATGCCTGTGTAAAACCGCAAATTAACAGCAGCTTGTCCTTCCTGGACATCCGCTTGATTGCAGCTTCTCTGCGCATGGCCTCTGATTTCGTGGCAAAACGCTCCCAGTAAACCAGTTCTACCGGCCTCCGGCTCCTTGTATATCTGGCGCCCTGGCCGGACTGGTGGGCCGTTATCCGTTGTTCCAGATGGTTTGTCCAGCCTGTGTAGAGGCTTCCGTCGCTGCATTTTAAAATATAGGTATAGTTTTCCAAATCCACTTCTCTTCTGCCCCATAAATACTTTCTTATTATATGTAAGCGTGCGGAAAACCGCACGCTATCCATGCTTTCGCATCTGTGGAACCTGCCTGTGGCAGACTTCCTGTATTTATATAAAGCACCAGACATGGAGCGGACTTGCCGCCCCTGGTATCTAAAAAGAATTTCGCATAGCGAAACTATCAGGAAAAGCCTGTGAATGTCTGTTTTTGTCTGATGCCTGCCATCCGGCCTTATGGTCCAATACAGCTTTCCCGTCTATAATTTATCTTATGTATTTTCTCCCGTTTTGTCTACTGAATTTTTCAGTGTAAACAGAAAATTTTCTTTTTTGTCACACGGCTTCTTCTATCTGCTTCATAACCAGCAGCCGTTTTCCCGGAGACAGCGTATCATCATTTAACTCATTGCACTGACGCAGAGAGTCCACGGAAGCATGGAATTTTTTGGCAATCTTCCACAGGGTGTCCCCTGGCTGTGCCACATAAACCACAATTCCCGGCAGCTTCTGCACCCATTCTAAATCAATCGGCGCTTCCGTAATCCCCGTAATAATCTGTTCATCCAGTTGTTTCCTCACCAGCATATCGAACAGAATGACCGCTTTCACTTCGATCTCTCCGCCGCCGAGCATCGACGCGCCAAGCTGCTCCAGTCCTGTATCCAGCTGATAAAAACAAGTTTCGTCCATTCCTCTGGCTTCTGCTTTGTACTGGAAGGGGATAACGCCTTTCATGGACTGAAGAGGATGGCTGTCACTGTCTGTCATATAAAGTACTTTTATACACAGAGCTCCTTCCAGCATAAGGCCGCCTTCCACCGGTTTTTTATCATCCACTCGCAATACCCCGTCCACATGGCAAATCTGCAGGATATTATCCTCCGTCCCGCTTTTCAGCCTCTCGTTCAGTCTGGTCTTAGAGCTGTTTTTCACAAGAATTTCCTCTACCTGAGCAGAAAGGTATTCCGGTTCCAGCTCTTTGGCCGGAGAATAGACATCACTCACCACCTGCAGCGTTTCCTCTTCATACAGCTTGATGTCCATTTCTATCACCATATCCAGGGAAAGGCTTCTGTTTTCTCCGTCAAAATCCGGCTGGATATCGACCTGGCAGTGGCCCAGCCTTGTTGTAATTTCCGGGTACATGTCTTCCGCAGCATCCGGCAGTTCCACTGTCCCGGAAAAAGGGATCTCTTTTTCCAGCCATTGGGGCGGAATGTGGGGTTCTGGTCCCCGGTAAATGCAAAATACATGTACCAGCCCCTGAATACTCAGCTGGCCATCCAGAGGTTTAATCTGCGTGTTTCTCAAACGGCACTGGCTCCAGAGAAGCTCTTCAATATCCGGCTGAGTCCCCGCGATCTCAATTTCTTCTTTCAGCCTGTATGTATCTTTCTGGCAGACTGCCGTCTGAGCTGCCCGCATGATGCGCATCAGCGTTTCCACCGGACTGTCATCATCCACTGCTGTCACTGCCATCTGCTCGTCAATCCCCTCCAGATTCACGCAGAAGGTCAAAATCGCCTTCACATTGATCTTCCTGGAATGAATCAGCTCTATGGTCAGGTCTTCAATCTCTGCTTCCACCTGCAGATAATCCTTCTCCTCAAGATCCGGAATATTGACGTATTCATCGAATGGGATCGTCCCTTCCATGGCACAAAGCCCGTTCCCTTCTGCCGGATGGTAAAGAATCCGATAGGAAAGTTTCCCGCGCAGTTCTGCTTTCTCCGTCAGTTTTTTTATTTCCTCGATTTCCACATTCCCGTCATCCAAAATGATTTTCTCAATATCCGGCTTCACATCAGGCACAATGAAATCGTCATCCATGGTAATCTGCGACACCGTTTTTTTCTTCAGCCTGCACATGCGTATGCTTTTCTTTGTCAGTTCCATTGCATCCTCCTACAAAAACACCACCGGTTCTTCCCGGTACTGAAGTTTGAGCACGAGATAAGGACAGGACGGCGATTTGGAAGCCGCCTCCTCCTTTGTCGGTCCCATGGATTCTGTCTCCAGGCAGATCGAGCCGCCCTGCAAATACAGATCTTTCACAGAAATACTGTACCCCCCGGATTCCTGCTGTCCCAGCCCGGTCACCAGATAAAGGAATCCATCGCAGGTATAGGTCAGCTTAAACTCTGCCTGCTTTTTTTCCTCGATAATGGTTTTTAATTCCGGCGGAATCTCCTCTTGCGTCACCACTTCGTAATCCAGTGCTTCTCTGTCGCCTGCTCCGCTCCCTTTCCCGCAGCCTGCCAAAAGGAAAACCGGAATAAGACAAAGCATCCAGATGCTCTGCCGCCTTCTTCTCATCCGCATTTTCATCGCCTTTCGTCCTCCTTGACCATTCTTCTTCCAATCTATGCGGATAAATTTTCTTCTATGCAAAAAACCGGTTCCACAAGGTCAAACTGTGGAACCGGCTGCCTCTCTGGCCGCCTTCTTTTCTTCTTTTAGCCGCACTCTCAAATTTTTGAAAAAATCTTTCAGCAGTGCAGAACATTCCTCCTCCATCACTCCCCGTACCACCTTTACCTGGTGGTTAAACTCCGGCATCTCAAGGAGATTCAAAATCGAGCCCGCGCACCCTGCCTTGGGATTCATACAGCCAATCACCACTTCTGTCATCCGCGCCTGAACCAATGCTCCTGCGCACATCTGGCAAGGTTCCAGAGTCACGTACATGGTACATCCCTCCAGTCTCCAGTCTCCCAATTTTTTGCTGGCCCGCCTGATGGCCTGGAGTTCTGCATGAGCCAGCGTGTTTTTGTCCGTCGTCCGCCTGTTGTAGCCCCTGGCAACAATCTTATCCTCACAGACGATCACGCAGCCTATTGGTACCTCTCCCATGAGAGCCGCCTTTTTTGCCTGCTTAATGGCCTCCTTCATATAGTGATCTGCACTGTTCATTTTGTCGCCCCTGTTATCTGGCCCGGAAAATCCCATATCCGCGGCCCGACTGATTATTAAGAACCGTCTCAATATCGTCATAAGTCACATTCGTATTGATCCCGGGATTATTTACGATTATTTTTCCTTCCTCCGTGAGCCCTGCCAGAACCACATAATGATACACCGTCGCATAACGTCCCCCGTCTCCTCCCGGTTTCATGGACATAACAATCTTTGCACCATCCTCCAGCGCGCCAAGAATTTGTTCTTTGGAGAGCGGCGCTGTGTCTGCCTGTACCAAAAGGCCGTAATCCGCTGCCGCCGCGCTGCACATTTTACCCCCGTAGGACCCCTGCTCTCTGCTCCGGTAAGCATCCTGGTCATATCGCTTTGACACCTCTGAGGGCGTGATCCGTTCCCCCTTAAAATAAGATACCACCATGGCTATGGCCGTCGGACAACAGGCATCGCTGGCAAGAGTTCCGCTTCCGAAGCTCTCTGCCCCCCACTCCGCTGCCCCCTGTTTATAAAAGGGCACCGGCGTATAGAGCAGGCTCCCCGCCTGACGCTTTTCCAGCTCTGTCCAAAAGGAAGCCTCATCAAGCTCCATGAGTCTGTCGCATTCTTCCCGTTTTTCCTGAGTCCAGCCTTCCCACTCCACGGGAATCCGAAAACTATAATAATCCGTATCGTAAATCTCTTCCCGCGAGCGGTTCCTCAATATGACCGCCACTCTGCATTTCCCCCTAAGCGCATCGCCTGCATGCTCCACCGCATCTGCCAGCGAAGTGCTGGAAAGGCCCAGAAAGTCCGCTGCCGCACCAGAAAACGGCAAGAGCTGATCTATCGCTTTCTCCTGATATTTCGTCCCGACGACGTCATAGGTATAAGTTTGTTCCCACAAATGATCCGCGTACCACTGGCAGACAATTCGATTATAAAAAGTGTACTCCCGGCATACTGCTGTCATCGCCAGTATTTGTTTTGACGTATCCTGGAATCCTTCTTCATGCAGGAAATTTTGATCTTCTGCCAAAATTCCGGCCTCCGCCATTTTCTGAGACTGCTTTTCCCAAAAAACAGTTTCCCGATTCTGGATAAAATCCCACAGGGCAATCAAATCCGCTGTTCCCACCATCTCCTGAAAATTATCGTTTACAGGAAATGGGCTTTCACTCTCTTTATGCTGTTCTTCTGTCTGGCCATTTTCCATCTCTTTCTGCCCGCCTGTTTCGGCCTGCCCGTTTTCGGGCACTGTCTTTCCCGGCCCCACCAAGGTATCTCCAATTTCAGAGACCGCAAGCGCTGGGAAACCGGCTCCGGCCACTCCTGTCAAAAAAGCTGCCAGAAGGAACGCTGCTACTGTCTTTTTTCTCTTCTTTTTCACTTTACGTTTTTATATATCTGCTGAGCTTCCGTAAGGCTGGAAGCCATCCCCTGGTTTAAAATATCAATCAACTTGTCCAATTTATCCTGATTCATAAACTCTTGTCCGATGTACGGGCCATACTCATCTGTAAATGTAATGGTTTTTTTCTGAAGACTGCTTCCCATTTCCCGGCTGGCTGCCGTTACCTGTTTTAGCTGACCGGCAAGCGTTTCTAACTTCATCCGATTGTTTTCCACAATCTCCTGCTCCAATGTTGCTCTCGTCTGATTTTCAAAAACTCCCAGGGCTTCCTGTTTCCGCTTAGCCAGCTCTGAAAGCTCTGTCTCGATTTTTGAAATTTCTTTGTCATACTTTCCCAGGTTATAAACAGACTCGTTTTTATCCTTCTCAATTGCCTTAATAATTACCCGGATCTTCCGCTTATTGGCTTCAATCATATCCCGGTTTTTTCTGGCATCCCGCATAATCTCCAGGTGATTCACCTTTGTACGATTATTTATAATAATATAAATCCCGCATAAAACCAAAATCACTGCCACATAGATAAGGATCAGCATCCACGGCGCCTTTTTGGGAATCAAGAGATAAATCCCACAGGGAAGTGCCAAAAAACAGATCAAAAATGTGAGCAGGAAAATCAAAACCTCTTTGAGCCCTTTTGTAAAATACAGAGCATAATAAAATTTTGTATTACATATACCCGGAATCCCATTCTGACGAAAAGTCGTCGAATTCTGGAGCTTTAACTGACGGTTTTCTTCTCGAAGCTGCGCCGTTTCGTTGTTAATCCGCTCCTTTACCCCCTGATTCTTTGCTTTCTCCCGGCGTACTCTTGCCTTTTTCAGCTTATCCTGAGTTTTGCTGATTTCACGGTCATAACTCAGAGCAATCTCATCTTTACGTTTTCGAACAGTTGAGGCAATTTCATCCTCAACTGCCTTTTTTTCCGACGCCAGTGCCCGCGTCAGGCGCTTTTCTTCTGACTGCAGACGGAGACTTTTGGCCCGCTCTGCCTCCAGCTGGGCAAGCGCAGCCTTCGCTTCCGTGAGAAAGCCCACGTTATCCTGTATTTCCCTTGCCATGGTTATCCTCCTGTATATTGCCTGTTTTTTCATTTGTTAAAACAGCCAGTTTTTTCGCTCCTGAAGGACTCGTTTTTATTATTATACTACATAATATTCTATTTGTGTGATAAATTTGAAATAGATTTTAGCTGGTTGTCAGTCCGGACAGAAAATGGTATACTGAAACGGACCGCTGAAGGGAGGCCGTCTTATGTTCCGTATCTGGGGAAAAGAATTCCACAATAATCATCTTTTAAAAGACATTGTAATCTGCAACGATGATCCCACGCTCAACCGCACCCGCAAAGTGTTTAAGGCGCTGGAGGAAATCTGTGTGGCCTTTGACTTGAGTGTGCCGATCTGGCTGGATTCCACTGTGGAAGATTTTAAACGGCATTCCAAATGCCGCTTTACTGCAGACAGTTTTATTGAACAGATCGACTTTGATTTTCTGGAATTGCAGGTGATCGAAGAGGATTAAAATATTTTTAAAGCCCCCGGCAAAATCACCGGGGGCTTTCCATGTCTAAACAGAAATCATAACCGGGCCAGCAGCGCTTCTCTCTGCTCTTCATAGCCGGGCTTTCCAAGCAGCGCAAACATATTCTTCTTATAACTCTCCACACCAGGCTGGTTGAAGGGATTCACGCCCAAAATGTAACCGCTGACACCGCAGGCAAACTCATAGAAGTAGAACAGTTCTCCCAGGAAGAACTCGTCCTGCTTCGGGACAGAAACCTTCAGATTAGGCACCTGGCCGTCAGTATGAGCCAGAATGGTCCCGTTCATGGCGTTCTTATTGACAAAATCCATATTCTTTCCGGCCAAATAGTTTAATCCGTCCAGATCTTCGTCCTCTGCTTCAATAAAAATTTCCGCTGCCGGAGTCTCCACGCAGATCACCGTCTCCATCAGGTTTCTGGAGCCGTCCTGGATGAACTGTCCCATGGAATGAAGATCCGCCGTCAGATCTACCGCTGCCGGGAAGATTCCCCTCTGATCTTTCCCCTCACTCTCTCCATAGAGCTGCTTCCACCACTCTGCAACATAATGGAGACTGGGTTCATAATTGGCCGTAATCTCAATGCATTTTCCTTTTCTCAAAAGAATATTCCGGACTGCCGCATACTGCAGGGCATCGTTGGACTCAAATTCGTTGTTCAATGCTCTCTCTCTTCCGGAAGCCGCACCTGCCATCAGCTTGTCGATATCCGCACCGCTGACTGCGATGGGAAGAAGGCCCACTGCCGTCAACACGGAAAAACGCCCGCCCACATCGTCAGGAACCACAAAGGTTTCATAGCCTTCTTTCTCCGACAGGGTCTTTAAGGCGCCTCTCGCCTTGTCCGTGGTAGCGTAAATTCTGTTTTTTGCTTCCTCTGCGCCGTATTTCTCCGTGAGGACTTTTTTCAGAATCCGGAAGGCAATCGCAGGCTCTGTGGTAGTTCCCGATTTGGAGATCACATTGATTGAAAAATCCTTTCCCTTAAGAAGTCCAATCAGATCGCTCATATAAGTGGTACTGATATTGTTGCCCACAAAATAGATCTCCGGAGTTTTTCTCTCCTCCTTTGACATACAATTATAAAAATTGTTTTTCAAAAACTCGATGGCCGCCCTGGCTCCAAGATAAGAACCACCGATTCCAATCACCAAAAGCACATCTGAGTCAGATTGAATCTTTGCCGCCGCTTTTTTGATTCTCGCGAATTCTTCTTTATCATAATCCACCGGCAAGTCAATCCATCCCAGAAAATCGTTTCCCGCCCCCGTTCTGGATACCAACACTTCTTTTGCGTCAAGCGCCAATTTTTTCATATTCTTGATCTCATCTTCAGAAATAAACGGCGCCGTCTTACTGTAATCAAATGTTACCTGCATACCTTTTTCTCCTTTTTATAAACCCTCACTTTCTGAGGTATTTGTAATTATTATACAAAATTACCATCTGCTTCGCAAGGGCTAACAGGGCTATTCATACAAATATTCCTGAATGATGTCTTCGATCAGACGTTCTTCCTCCTCTGTCAGCTTCCGCCCTCTTCCATTCCCCTTTCTCCCTGCTGCGATCCGTTCCAGGCTGTTTCGTAAAAGCTGCGCGTCCTGTTCCCGTCCGGCGGCTTCCTCCAGCCTCCTAAGCTCGTCCGTTTTCTCTGCCTGGAAAGTTGCCGCTCCTGTTCCCTCTGAATACCTTCTGCCAATAAGAGCATCCACTTCCGAAAAAGCATTTGCAATATCCTCTTTGGTAAAAATCTGGTCAGCCTCCTCCTCTGTATCCAGCATAGTACTCTCCACAAACGCTCCCTCCATCCCCCCTCCTTCTGGCGCCAAAGCTGCTGTCTGGCCGATCTCCAGACGACCTACCAGCGTATTCTCAAAATAATCGCGGATATATAAAAGAAGCCGGCCCCTCTTTCCTTTCGTATTACACAGCTCTTCCCACAAAGCCATTGCTCCCCCTAAGAGAACCCCGGAGGCCGCATAGAGAACCACTATTTTCATGCTATCCGCATACCAGTAAGTCATAAACGCCGCTGTCAGCCCACCCAGACACACAAATGCTGCCGCCAGACTATTAAATCTGGACAAACGGGACAGACGAATTCCCATAAAACGGTACTGTCCGAAATTTTTCTCCACATATACAGGTATGTTACCCACCCCTTTACCTGCCCGATATGTATTTTCAAATTTCAGCTTCCACTGCTTCAAATATTTATCCTTCGCGGTTCCCATATTCTGTGACTGTTTAATCAATGTCCTGTATCTTCCGTTCACCAGAAGTTTACTTAAAACTCCCAGTACACTCACTACCAGCATGACATAAAACACATTTCCTGTCTCCAAAAATTCCAATACCATGATGATTCCCCTTTCTCATCCGGACTGTCTCCGGTTTTTCGGTTTTGCCCCGGAGCCTTTCACCGCTTCCGGAGATTGTCCCCATTGTATACCAAAGAGTCGTTGGATGAGAAGGAAAATCGTTCGTATTTTTCCGACAGGAATTTCCATGAACCTTCATCTTGAAGGCTGTTTTTAAAGGTTCAGGTCCTTTACCATGGCCCTCATGAGCGCAACTGTATGGGAAATCGCTTTTGACTCAAACTCTGGATAATCCATAGAGGCACTTCCGTCTGCCTTATCAGAAATCGCCCGGATAATCAAGAAGGGGATTCCATTCAGGTAAGCGGTCTGTCCGATGGCCGCGCCCTCCATCTCTGTACAACAACCACCAAAAGTCTTCACCAGCCAGTCCTTTTTCTCACTGTCTGCGATAAACTGATCCCCGCTTAACACACGGCCTCTGAAGGTTTTGATATCTGGATTCACCCTGTTACAGCACTCCTCCGCACACCTGAGAAGGCGTTCATCTGCCAAAAATGCCAAAGTATCCATTCTGGGTATCTGGCCAGCCGGATACCCGAAGGCTTCTGCCTCCACATCATGCTGAAGAGTGTCCGTGGAAAGAACAATATCCCCAATGTCAATCTGCGTCTGCAAAGATCCTGCAATCCCTGTATTGATCACTGCGTCCACTCCATAGACATCCGCCAGAATTTGGGTGCAGATCCCCGCATTGACCTTTCCAATTCCACTCCGTACCACCACCACCTGGCGCCCTTCAAAAATACCCTTAAAGAAGTTCATGGAAGCTCTCGTCTCTACAGAAACCTCTTCCATCATCTCCTTTATCTGATCGACCTCTTCCTCCATAGCTCCAATGATTCCAATCATTTTGTTTTTCCTCCTGTCTTTTTATCCCCTGCTTCCAAGGTTTTCTTTCCCTATTATATCCTCTGAGGAAGGACCTGACAAGAACCATAGAATCCTAACATAAAAAGTGTAATTTCCTTTTTGTCTGTTTTGTGTTATACTGGCCTGAAAGGAGGTAATTGCCACTATGAATACTTATAAGACTCACGGCGTATGCAGCCGCGAAATTCGTTTCGAAATTGAAGATGGAAAGATCAAAGCGGTACAGTTTGTCGGCGGATGTGCCGGAAATACTCAGGGGGTTGCCAGACTGATTGAAGGCATGGATGTCAGCGAAGCCATTCGGCGCATCGATGGCATCGACTGTGCTGGACGTGGGACCTCATGTCCGGATCAGCTTGCAAAAGCCTTAAAGGAATATCAGGAAACTCATTGATTTAGGAGCAGACCATGAAAAAAATCATATTGACCGGCGGAGGAACCGCTGGGCATGTCACCCCAAATCTGGCCCTGATCCCCGCACTCTCGGAGCAGGGTTACGATATTCGCTACATTGGTTCTCTGAATGGAATTGAAAAAGAACTGATCGAAAAAGCCGGAATTCCCTATGATGGGATCTCCTCCGGTAAACTGAGACGTTACTTCAGCCTGAAGAACTTTACAGACCCCTTCCGCATTTTGCGAGGATACATTCAGGCAAGAAAAATCTTGAAACGGCAGAAACCAGACGTGATTTTTTCCAAAGGCGGTTTTGTCGCCGTCCCGGTTGTCCTTGCCGCAAAAAAACGCCGTATTCCAGTTATTATCCATGAATCTGATATGACGCCGGGTCTGGCCAACAAACTGTGCATTCCCTCCGCCAGAAATGTCTGCTGTAACTTTCCGGAAACCTTAAAGTATCTTCCGAAAGAAAAATCAGTTCTGACCGGTTCTCCTATCCGAAAAGAACTTTTAAACGGTTCCCCTTTAACCGGGTTCCGTTTTACAGGCCTTTCTTCTGAAAAACCGGTCCTGCTTGTCATAGGCGGAAGCCTGGGCTCCGTCCGGGTCAACACAGCCATTCGAAGCATCCTCCCTGAGCTTTTGAAATCCTGGCAGGTGATTCATTTATGTGGTAAGGGAAATCTGGATGAATCCTTAAAAAACCGGAAAGGCTATGTCCAGTATGAATATGTCAGCGCTCAGCTTAAAGATCTGTTCGCTATTTCCGAT
Source organism: Lachnospiraceae bacterium (assembly GCA_022792835.1). Classification (GTDB taxonomy): domain Bacteria; phylum Bacillota; class Clostridia; order Lachnospirales; family Lachnospiraceae; genus Lientehia. The sequence goes on from JAAWBT010000005.1 coordinate 59,343, forward strand.
CTGGTGATCTCCCGGTCCGGCGCCAATTCGATCTGTGAGATTCTGGCCCTTAAGAAGCCAAACATCTTGATCCCCCTGTCCGCTGCTGCCAGCCGCGGCGACCAGCTTCTCAATGCAGAGTCCTTCCGGAAACAAGGCTTCAGCGAGGTGCTTGAGGAAGAGGCTCTGACCGATCAGTCACTTCTTGCCCTGATCGAAAAAGTCCACACCCACAGACATGATTATATAAAAGCCATGGGGGCAAGTCAAACTGCCGATTCTATCGGTACAATCATAAAACTTTTGAATGAGGCAGGCGGTTTTTAACCGCCTGTATTTCTTGTTATATGGAAATCCCTCTGTATCATTTCAATTCTTTTTTTATACAATCGGCAAGTCCGGCCAATTCTTCTTTAGATGGAGAGCCTGGTTCCCAGCTTACCATCCTCGGTCCCCCCTCATACCTGGGGATCACGTGCATATGAAAATGAAATACGGTCTGGCCTGCTGCCTCTCCATTGTTCTGAACCAAATTAAAACCTGCGCAGCCAAGGCTCTTTTTCATGGCCGTTCCGACCTTCGCAGCCAAAGCGAGCACCTTTGATGACGTCTCCTCATCCAGATCTGTCAAATCCGTAAAGTGATTCTTTGGCAAGATCAGCGCATGTCCTTTTGATGCAGGGCCCAGATCCAGAATAACCCGGAACTGCTCGTCCTCATAAATGGCTGCCGCCGGAATCTCTCCGTTTGCTATTTTACAAAAAATACAAGTTTCATCTCTCATGGTCTTTTCTCCTATTCCTCAAATCTTTGAAAGCCTCACATCCTGCGCTCTGCAGTCAACGGCAAACTGTTTGTCTCTGACTATAGTTTACCTTTCCCCCATCCATTTGTAAACGCTTCTTCGTAAAAGTTTTCCTTCTGTATTAAAAGCCCTGCTTATTGAAAAGGCAGCTCCTCATCGTCAATGCCTTCTGGAATGTTCATAAATCCGTTTTCCTCCGTTCCCATCTGTATGTGATCTGGAGAAAATGCTTTCTTTTCTGCGAATTCCTGTTCTGTCACCATAACCTCTGTTGTATAAACCTTGTGGCCATCTTTATTGACATAACTTCCCGTCTGAATGTGTCCGCTCACCAAAAGCTTCATTCCTTGATGAAAATATTTTTCTGCAAATTCCGCCCCCTTCCTGAATACCACGCAGGGAATGAAATCTGCCTGCTGTTCTTTCCCGCCTTTCCTGTACCTGCCCACAGCAAGAGTATATTTGGCCACCGCCATTTCCGTCTCTCCCTGAATATAGCGCACATCCGGATCTCTGGTCAGACGCCCCATTAAAATTACTTTATTCATATTTTTCATCCTTTCTTTCTTGCATTTTTCGCTATTTTTCTTTTATTCTCTGCTTTTTTTCTGGTTTTAGCTACTCCTCTGTCTTGTTCTGAACAATCTTCGCCTTTTTTTGTCTGCTTTTGTCGAACGATTTTATTTGCCTTATGGGATTTTAAGTGCTACTCTGCTATGTGGTAATTTTGTTAACGGGAGACATACGGAAAGGCACGGTGATGGAATGGACAATGGAAAGATAGGTACAGACAAGCTGCATGCTGAGATAATAAAACTTCAAACAGAAAATGAACATTTGAAAAGGCTTCTGGAACACTCGGAAACCGGATTGCAGACCGCCCTGTCTGCAATCTCCCATGAGCTTCGCAACATTCTCACGCTTCTTGTGGGCTCCGCCCGTTTTTTGGAACAGGATCATCCAGAACTTATTTGTGATAAAATCTGGCAAAGCCTATGGACTGATCTTCTGCATATGCAGACTTTTTTAATGGATTTGTCCTCGTTTAAGTCTCTGCAGAATATTTCTCTTTCCAGAAAACTCTGTGACCTGAATGCCGTCCTTCAGGAAATCTGTCGCGACTGCCAACCCCTGTTCGATGGAACCCATAAATGCCTGATTTTTCTCTGCCCCAAAGCTCCTGTAATTCTTTATGCAGATGCCAGAAAGTTGGCCCACGTATTTACCAATCTGATCAAAAACGCTCTGGAAGCTTTAAGCAGTACGGGTACCGTCTCTCTTTGCATAAGAGAAGCCCTCCCAGAAGAAGCCTCCTTAATCTGCCAAAGGACAGCCGCTGCCATTGAAGTCAAGGATACTGGAACAGGACTCTCCAAGGAACAGCAGGAAAAAATTTTTGAGCCCTTCTACTCGGAAAAATCAGGAGGAACCGGCCTCGGCCTTTCCATTGCACAAGCAATCATAAACGCTCACTCCGGTATGATCACCGTGGCATCTGCCGCCGGGAAAGGGACTGTCTTCACAGTTTTGTTGCCAAAACTCCCCACTGCTTCCGTTACTGACTGCCTGCAAGAACCTGACTCATGTAAAAAAACAGCCAAGTAACATTCCGCTCAAAAAACCACCGATATGGGCCGCCATATTGATCCCGGCATTGGCCACCCCACTGTACAGCATCAAAAACACCATTAAAAATATGCGCTCTCTGCGGATGCCCGGAATCTGTCTCTGCTGCTTAAGCACCATGCAGCAGAGAACCCCGATCAATGCAAAAACTGCTCCGGAGGCTCCTGCAGATACCACGCTCTTTTCTAAAAGCCGGCACCACAACACTGTTGCTATATTTCCTGCTAATCCCCCGGCAAAGTAGACAGACAGCATTTTAAGGCTCCCTAGCTGTTCCTCCAGGATATCCCCTGCTGCCATCAGCATCAAAAGATTGCTGCCCAGATGGTAAATATCAAAATGCATAAACATAGACGTAACCAGCCGGTACAGTCCCCCGGAAAGTTCCCCCTCTCTTATATAAAGGGCTCCCCACTGAATCATAAGAGATGTATTTTCCACAGCCCCTGCTGTCACGAGAAGCAGAAAATATACCACATTGGCAACAGCCAATGCAAGTACTCCATGAAGATAACGTTTATTCCGGATAAATTCCAAACGGCTCATATTGTTCCCTCTTTTCCTGAGGATAACCTTACCACGATTCCTTTCCACTGTCAAACTGATATACCAGTCCGGCCAGCCAGATCTTGTCACCATGCTGTAGCTTCCGTTCCTCATTGGGCTTTAACGGCTCCCCGTTCAAAGCTGTTCCATTTGTAGAATTCAAATCTGTGATCCAGATATCACTCCCCCGCTGTTCCAGCTTCAGATGAATACGGCTGATTCCCTGAAATTTCGGACAGTAATCCATCCTGGGCTGAGTACCGATATAAAACGGGAAATGTGTCAGCAGAATTTTTTCTTCTTCCTGTCCCACAAGGTACGGAATCCGGTCCGTTTCTTCCACCACATAGAGAACCTCTGTAGGGTGGTCTGCCATTTCTTTCTCTCCCGTTGGTACCTTGGCCGGTACTCTGTCTGGCTCCAGATCATCCCACATTTCATCCACAGGCATTGGCCCTTTTCCCAGTAATTTTGTAAACACCTCCTTTTTTCCGACAAATAGTCCCTTTTTTACCTTTGTTTTTTTGCTTCTGTTTTCTATGGAAGTCTCCGTCTGTTTACTATTTCCATACCATTCACCCAGATCTCCCTCTGCCACCAGATTCGAAAACCGCTCGGCCTTTTTTTCTTCCTGCAGACAGGCGCCAAGGCAGGCCAAAAGCTCTTCTGGTTCCGGTTCCCCGTGAGCCAGCGCCCGATAAAGCCGGAATAAAAGCGCCGGAAGTTCTCTGTCTTCTCCGTCCGCCTTTTCGAGCAGATAGAGTATCAATTCCCGCAGATGATCGCTGTAGCTTCCTTCCTGTTCTTCGCAGAAAAAGAAAAGGAATCCCTGTCTGCCAGAATGGATGGCACCCTGTCCGTCTGTATACGCATAGAGAAGTTCCGGTTTTAAAACCAGTTTATCCCGATCCAGCAAAAATGCTTCCATCCCCTGAAGAATCCCTGCCAATTCCTCTATAAGCTTTTCTGCCTCCTTCCTTGTCAGCGAACGGACCTCCAAAAGCTGGCCAAAGGGTTTCGCCCCGGTAATATCATATCCGTAATACCGCTGGTTATCTTCCCATTCTGTATAAAATCTGGCCAGACCGGGAATCCGATTTCTCCGTATCATTTCTGACTGAATGCTGGCTTCTCCTTTTCCCGGAAACAAAATGTAATTGTGTCCCCGTTCTCTCTTATAGATCACTTCCACCTCTCATACGCTCCTTCTAAAAATCCTCTCAGACGAACTGCCTCTTCCCCATATACCCGTCTTATATGCTCTGACTCCTCCACATGAAATCTCCCCAGAACAAACAGGTTTTTGACAAAAGAAGGCAGGAACCATTCATTTCCCTGACACACCACCGTAACCTCTTTCCCTCTCTGCTCTACCAGCTCTTCTGCCTTTGTTATCAGAACCTTTACAGGACTTTCTCTGCTTCCCTCCCCTCTTTTCTGAAAGCCTTCCCACACTGCTGTTTCATGAACCCAGGCGCAGGCCGAAACCCGGTCGTGCAGAAACCAAGCACAGGATATCAGAAACAATACCAGCCCAAACGCCATGGGAATGAGAAATGCAGCCTCCACCGTATAACTTCCTTTCAGGCCCTTTTTCCACCTCATAATCTTCCCACTCCATTCCTTAAAACATTGTCAGACTACACAGCCATGCCGCCATCATAAACGGCGCGAAGGGTAATTCCTGTCTGCGTCTTTTTCGAATGACTGCCCAGAAAAATGCCACCGGAAACAGAAAAAGCAGCCCCCCTTCCAGAACCAGTACCCCCTTGGCCCATCCCCCAAGAGCCCCGACTGCCATAAGCATCCATCCGTCCCCTCTTCCGATCTGTTCTGGAAGGGCAAGACAGATCAAAAGAAGCAAAATGCCCGGCATAAGATTCCCAAAAAGAGCCGGTCCCATTCCACATTCCAAAACCTCCAATACTGTTCCCAAAAAAACCCCTGTCAACAAAAGGCTAAAGGGCAGCTTCCTGAAACAAAAATCCAAGACGGCACACACTGCCAAAAACACGGTTAAACAAATCGTTCGAACTTCTGTCATAAATTTCCTTTATCCTCCGCACTTACTGCATGGCCGCCTTCCCTCCACCTCTTCTACCGATATTTTCATAACCCACCGGTTTAAACTGCTGCAGTTTTTGCTGTCATGATATCGGTTGCCGTAATCCGTGATATATACCATCTGCAACGCGTCGACTGCTTTCATACAGCGTTCACAGGGATAATATCTGCTTCCGTCTTTGCTCCTCAGTCCCGGCAAACCGAGGAAAGGCGTCGGATGCACAGAAGGCCTCAGATATGCACAGCCCCTTCTCCCATGATACACAGTCCCGTTTTGTGTGATATAAACATACTTCTTCCCCGCCTCTTCTCCCTGCACTCCCCTCTCGCCTACACAGTCCTGTCCAATCCAGAGCCTGCGCCGGCATCGCTGAATATAAGTTCCCTTCATAGGCCCCAACAACTGGATCACCGGCCCCGCCTCAAATACGGCTGTCACATCCAAAAATTCCATCCCTTCATTTTCCACAAGAGAAACTCCCCCTCTCCCCAGGGAAATTCCCTTTCCTTCTTCCATAAGCTCCTGTCTCACCGATTTTTGCAACACGGCTGCTCCAGGAGGATTTTCTGCCCGGCTGACCGCCGCCTCATGTACCTTTCTTTCCATCGCAAACTGGAGTTCTACCTGAAATTCCATCAAGTAAAAAAAATAAAACAACAAATTGACTGCCAACAAGAAAAAACTCATGAGAAAAGCGGCTTCTACTGTCATGCTTCCTCTTGTTTTGGTTCGGGAGGCAGAGGCAGATGCCCTCTTCCAAATAGTCAGGAAAGGAGTGATCCGATAAACAAACGATTTTGAGCCTGTTTTTTTCTGCGCCTGGAGAGGCTTTTTTTTATTTTTTTCAAATTGATACATGGAAAAGGGCACCTGTCTCCACCTCCTTTTGTCTTTATTTTTCTGTCTGCTGCTCGTAATAGCCATAAGCTGCTGTCTTATTGAAGACATAACCAGAATTTCCTGGCAAAGCCAACTGGAAAAATGACGGTTCTGCCTGAAACCGAAACTCCACCGATGCGTAGGAGATACAATTTTCCATAAAAAACCCCGAATCCTGTTGTCTGAGATTTGCTTCGATCAGATCCATCATGCGGTAACACAAATCCTTTGTACTCTCCATAGACAGCAGGACACAAAGATATCCTCTGTAATTCCACACGCCTTCTTCCTCTTTGGCCTCAACCTCATAAGAAGCTGCATCTGCCGCGCCCTCTAAAGACAGCCTCCAGTCTTCCCTTGTCTTGACAAGCGGAACCTGCCCTCCTTTGTAAAGGAGGCGGACATCTGTGACTGCTTCCGCAAAAGCCCATGCGCCTAAAAGCACGCCTTTCATAAACTTCACCAGCGGATAAATCCCGGTAAACCCCACAAGCGCTGCCGCCAAAAGCTCCGCTTCTGCCTGTTTCTCCTTATCTGTAAGTAAATAGAGAAAATTCATACCACTCCTCAGCGCCAGAAGTTTTTCCGCTGTCAATCTTAAATTTCCCTCGTCACTTTTCATCCCTCCCAGAATATATTCTGTCTCATAGGCCAGGACAGTGTTCTCCCTCTCTTGCCCAAACCGGCCGAAATGACTGGCCGCATAGAGAGCTGCCGTACCTTTTTCCACTGCCGAAACACTCTCCCCCTCTCCCGCCGACTCTCCCACACTTTTCGACGGGCGCTCTTCGTCCAAAAGTCTCCGGTCTGAGACTGTTTTTGCGTCCTCCAGGACCAATCCGAGGATACCATTTTCTTTCCATGATCTCACCATCTCCAAAAGTTCACTTTTTTGTTTATTTCCACCGCTTTTTTCCTCAAACGTATTCAGGGCTTTCGCGTCCTTTTTGATAATCTCTTTCAGTTCTTCACTGGCCGCGCCCTTCTCCCAGGCTGTTACCTGGTTCAGATCTCCTGCGCATTCTGCCAGAATCTCCCTTGCCTCTTCTGCCGCCGTCCTTCTGCTCCCCTCTTCTCTGGTATACTCCTCCAGGTTTTCCAACGCCTCCTCCATCTGTCCATAGGATGTCTGACTGACCTGTTCCTTCTGTTCTAAAAGCCTGTCTTCCTCTTTTTCCAGGCTGCCCCTCAATTCTCCTGACTTTATAAGAATCTTCCTATAACATTCCTCTGTCTGCCACAGAGCTTCCACTGTACTACTTTTTGCTTTGCTCAAAAGGCTTCTTCCTGTTTCCTCAGTCAATGTTCCCGCGTCAAGCGCCTCTGCCAGTCCCTCATAGGTTTCCCTGAGACGCTGCCCCTGGCTTTCTATCATGCGGTAGTGATCCTCAATATCTGAAACCGCTCTTTCATACTCTGACAAACTCCCAATATAGCCGGACACTGTTTCCGCCTCTCTCGTGAGCTCCACCTGGCCCAAAAACAAACCTGCAGACTCTTCCATTCCATGGTCTTTCATATCTGCCGCAACGGCTCTCAAAAATGCTGCTCCGCTGTCATCCACCGCCGTAACCACTTCCTGGGGAGTTACTTTTTCTGTTCGGAATGTATACAGATTCACCCCCCGCACACTCCCCCCTCTTCCCGGTTCCTCATAGTAAGAAAGACTGTCCTCCATCATCGGCACCAATCCCGGTCCGTCTGCCAGAAAAAACAGATGATACTGTTCCCACAAAGGGTTATAGTATCCGGCAAATGCAGATTCCAGCGCCGATTCTCCCGCCTGAGCTGTCAGGTAGGAAATAACCATGTGACGGGCCGATTCTAAACTTGTACCGATGATTGCAAGGAGCGTTGCCAGGAGCAGGGCAAAAAAGACGCTGATGCTCCCGCGGCAGTTTTCTTTCCCTGTCAATAAATCCCCGACGCCGCACTGTTGATCTGGGCGAAAATCCCTCGCACCAGTGCGGTAAGCTGCTTTTTAAAGATCAAGACCAGAGAAATCAACACCACCAAAATCAAAATGATCTCCACCACCCCGATCGCTGTCTCTTCCTGCCAGAACTCTGCCATCTCCTCTTGCACATCCATTTTTAAAAAATCGTTCATTCTTCCGTTTCCTTTCCTGTCCCAAAAGAATCTCTTTCCTAGAAGGACAAAAATGCAGGCACCATGATTACCGTCAATACCATAAACAGCATCAGGAACATCGGCAGCATCAGCCTTGTCTCTGCCTCCTCCCCCAAACGCCTGGCCAGATTCTTCCGTTCTTCAAAGGCAAGCTCTGCCTCTTCCTTCAGCCCAAGCGCAAGTCCCGTTGTGCCTTGACGCAGATTTTGTTCCAAAAGCGCTCCAAGCTTCATATAGACATGAAGACCGCACCTCCTTCCAAAATCCCCGTAGGCCTTACCTTCATACATCCCGTTTTTCAGCTGATTCCATGTGATCTCCATCTCCTCATAAGCATACCTGGGCTTCTTTCCCCTTTTTTTCTGTCTTCCATACTCCGTCACCATCTGTTCCCACACATTCCGGGCCGCCAGTCCGGCCTGCAAAAGCACCGTAAATTTTCCAACCAGCTCCGGATAATCCATCAACATTTCCCTCTCCCGTTCCTTAAGTTTCTCTTTCTCCTTCTGTCTTTCTCTGACCGCCAGAAGCGCACAGGCTGTCAGCACAATCCAGAAAATCCAGATCCCAGTTTCCTCCTCCTTCACAAACCAGGTAAGCCGTTCTCCTTCATATGCCTCCGGAAGACTTAAATCTTTTCCCTGACTCTCTTCCTCTGCTTCCCTTTTTATCTCCGTTTCCATTGCCTCTGAAAACCGTTCCCCTTCTGTCTGTTTTGGAGGATAGACAGTCAACTCCAGCTCATACTGACACTCGTACCCGCCGCAGCTTAAAGAAAGCTCATAGATACCTTTTTCCCCATCCGGCGGCCGTGCTCCCGGCCGTTTTGTAAGCTCCCCCCAGTCATTAAACACTTCTCTGGTTTTAGATCTCCATTCCACCTGCACCAGTCCGCCAAAAGCCTTCTCGGGAAGTTCCAGATCCTGATCCACATGACCGGCGCTTTCATTTTCTCCCAGCATATCCCTGCAAATCTCCTCATAAGCTTCTTCCATACGCCTTTCCGCTTCCACTCTGGTAAGCGTCTGTTCTGACACAGCCACCTCCACGGGAAAACGGACGCCGTCCTCCTTTTCTGCTTCCAGTTCATATACCACTTCCTTTTTTCCGTACTCCGGCCGCTCCAGAACAGCTACCGGCGCCTCCCCCTTTCCAAACCACCAGACTGTCCCGCATAAGAAACTTCCTGCCAGAAAAACGATGCCGATCTTCGAAACCCTCTCTCCGTCCAGCTTACGCAGAATTTCTTCCGGCTTTTCAGACGGATACAGCTTACGCATCCGGCGAATTCTCTCTGCCGGGACTGCAGGTCTTTTACAAAATTTCCGGAAGCTCCGATATCTGTCCACTGCCCATATTCCCACCCTCCCCATCAAACCCCTCCTTTCTCCCCATATCATTCACTTCTTTGAGGATTTCGCCCGGGATCATACCCGGATATCCGAAATTTTCTCTGCCAGCCAGACCGCCGTCAGATAGACCACCAGACATCCTGTCATGATTCCCCGCCCCAAAACAGTTCCATACAGGACAGCAAAAAATCCAGGCGACGTCAGATCCATATAGATCAGCAAAAGCGGCGGAACTGCCCGCATGATTTTCTGTTCGTATTGCTTTCCCCGCAGCATAGTATCAATTTCCTCCCTCACCTCCAGCCGCCCTGCAATCGTCTGTGCCGTATCCAAAATAACCCGGCCCAGCTCTCCGCCTGTCCGCCTGGCCGCTGAGAAGACCTCAGAAAAAGTCTCAATATCCAGGAGCTTACAGCTCTCCGCCTGTTCCCGCACTGCCTGTTCCAGAGGCACATTCATGTTTATCCTGGCTCCTACCCGTTTAAACTCACAGGTAATTCTTTCTTCTGCACCATAGAGAAACGCCAGCTCGTCCGCTGCATCCCGAAATGCATTCTCTGCGGAATGTCCTGCCCGCACAGAAGCTGCCATGGCCAGCAGACCGTCTTTAAACTGGCCGTTTAATTTCTGTTCCTGGCGGTAAAGCTCTCGTTTTTTTATATTCCGCGCCATACAGACAGCCAAGGGCTGCATAAGCCAAAATGCCGCCAGGTTCCGATAGAAAATCCAGGCAAACACCCCCACAGCACCCTCTGCCTTCATCACACAAAACATTCCTCCTGTCTTATCCATAGCTGCCTTCCATCTGCTCTTTTGTCTTTTCCAGATTCCCGTTCTCTCTGTTTCTTTTGTAGAGAGTGCAAACGTGGTATTTTTCTCTGCTCCGGTCATAACCAAGCACCTCCAAAATCGTTTCCGTTCTCCTACTCCCGTCCCGCTTCCTGGCCAAATGCACCATAAGGTCAATGGCCGAGGCGATCTGCTCCCGGATAGCCGTTAAAGGAAGCTCCCCACCCATCATCGCCATGGTCTCCAATCTCGCCAGCATATCCTTCGCAGACCGCGCATGGCCCGTGGACATGGAGCCGTCATGCCCCGTATTCATGGCCTGAAGCATGTCCAGGCAGGCTCCGTCTCTCACCTCCCCCACAATAATCCGGTTTGGCCGCATCCTGAGAGCCGTTTTGATCAAGTCCCGTATGGTGATCTCCTGTTCTCCCTCTCCGGTTGATCGTCTCGCCTCCAGACGGACCAGGTTTTCCAAATTCTGAAGCTTAAGCTCCGCCGAATCTTCAATCGTAATGATCCGCTCCTTTGCTGGAATCCATGCAGAAAGGGCATTTAAAAAGGTCGTCTTTCCGCTTCCCGTCCCACCAGACACAAAAATATTCTTCCGGCTCCAGACACACTCTTTTAAAAACTCTGCCGCTTCTTCTGTCAGCATCCCGCTCTCTACCAACTGTTTTAGAGAAAAACCAACCTTTCCGAACTTCCGGATAGTCACTGCCGGGCCGTCGATGGCCGCTGCCCGGAGCACCACATTCACCCGGGAACCATCTTCCAGCCTGGCATCCACGATGGGATTCGCCTCATTAACCGTCCGATTGACCCTGGAAACGATCTGCTGGATCACATCTTCCAGCTTTTCTCTGGAGGAAAACTGTTTCTCGCTTTTAAAAAGTTTGCCGGCCCGTTCAATAAAAATCTTATCCGGCCCATTGATCATAATCTCTGTCACAGTCTCATCCTCCAAAAATTCCTGGATCACATCCAGACGCCTCAAGCTGTTAAACAAGACTTTTCTGAGAGAGAGCCTCCGTTCCAATGGAATGGATTCCTTCCTGTTTTCCACTACAATTTCTTCATCAATAAACTCTAAAAGCTGCTCATCCGATACTGCCCCCTCCAGTTCCAGGCGGACCAGAAGCCGCCTTCGCATCTCCTCTTCCCGCTCTGTCTGCCGGCGCTTTATCTCTCCTGATCCCCCTTTGCCATCTGCACAGCTTTTTCTTTCCGTTTTCATCTCTCATCATCCCCCTTCGGAAGAAATCCGTCCTTTTTAAGAAGCTGCCTGATTTCCTCCCCAGCCTCTGAAAGAAATTCCAGACGAAGATTATCTGGCCGTCCGCTCCCCGTCCCCCAGGGAATGCGGCAGCGAACGGCCCGTTCCGAGAATCCTTTCCGTTCCAACCACCCCCAAAAACAATCTGTACGGACAAGGCTCCCCTGTGACCCCTGTTCCGGTATATACAGTCTTTCGCTCATGGCAAGAAGCTCCTCCTTTTGAAACAGGCTGTTGCCAAAGTCGATCACCACATAGCGATATGTTCCCGCCCAGGCCAAAGCCCGAAAAAAACTGGCCTCGTAAGGCTTTCCCTCCTTGTATAAATCTCCCAGCTCTCCTGCAGGAGCAAGATACTCTGCCTCTCCCCATCTGCAGAGGGCTGACTGGAGCCTGGCTCCAGAAAGCTTCCCCTGGCTGTAATAATAATAAAGCTCGGAAAGTTCTGCCGTTTCTCCTCCTTCCCCCAGAATTTCCGGCAAACAAGAAAATTCATCCAGAGTAAGAAACATTGTCCGCTCCCTCTGTCCCAAAACTCTGCTTATGCAAAGGCCCAGAGAGGTTTTCCCACAGCCATGAAGCGGAGAGGCAATTCCAATAAAGGTGGTTTCTTTATCCGTTTTCACCAAAGGTATACCGGCCCCTGTCAACCGTTCCCCGCCGAATTTCAAGAGTAGCTTCCAGATCTGCTCTGCAGACTGATACTTTTCAATACAGGGAATTTCCCTTTCCGTCATTCCTGTTTTCCCTTCGGACAAAAGTGCAGTCCACACCTCATACTCTGCGCAAAGCGGCTCTCCGTCCGGCTCTGTCAGCACACAGTCCACTCCCCCCTGTGCCAGACACGCTTCTAATGCCTCCCTCTTTGTAAATGTCTTCACCTCCAGGCTGTCCTCCCCTCTTTTGCGGATGTAGCCTGCCAGTTTCCGCACATAATCACATTCCCCTCCGTAAATACCGATACAGGTCCGCTTCATCCTTCCACTTCCTCCTCTCAAAATGATCAAAAACTTCATAAAAATAGCCAGTACAGAACACATCCAGCCAAAATTACCGGCGCCAGGGGTATCGTCCCCTCCATATTCTGTTTCTTTCTGTAAGGAATCCATCTTCCATTGGAAATACATTGCCCAGACCAGGCCAGAAAAACGCCAATCCTCTTTCGGAGGCTTTTTGTAATGATCATATAGAAAAAAGACAGGATACTTCCGAAAAGCAAACTACAAAAGATACAGCGGACAAAAGCCTTAAATCCTAGAAATGCTGCCATGAGGCTGCAGAGCTTTACGTCTCCCGCTCCCACCATCCCAAGCCTCCAGGCCGGAAAAAGAAATAAAGAAACTGCCGCCGCCCGCCCAAGATATCTTACTTCTGCCTGCCAGGACCATGGATAACGAAACAAAACCTCTGTCAAAGAAACTGGCTGAAACCTGGAAACTGTCCCCAATCCTGTAAGCAACAGGCCGGTTAAAAACCAGCTTCCCAGCCAGATGTTCGGTATCCGGCGCCACAGAATGTCTGTCGCCGCCGCTGTCAGGCATACCACAAAAAACAGGTATCCCAACTGACATCCTCCACCTATTCTAAAATTAATCTTTCTGGAATTTTGCCCTGAACGCGGGCTGTTTTGATCTGATGGTCCAATTATGCAACAAAGCCTGTGGATTGTCAAGAGGGTTTTGAGACTTTCTGAATTTTTTATACTTTTTATATTTTAAACACAACTGCCATCCCCTCCGATCCCCTTATTATTAATACCGGCAAAAAAACATACGAAATAATCCATTTGATATCCCCCAAACCCGCCGATATATATTATATAACGACTGACGGGGGGAGGGATTATTTATGATTATCAATACCACAAGATCATGGGAAAAAGGTACGGCTTATGAGCTGGCGAAGGCTCATGTGGCAGACAAAATCGCCGAAGATGAGAAAAAAACTGCTGAGGGTGAAAATGAAATTGTCTCCGGCAGCGGGCTGACAGCAAATGAGGCAGACGGCAGAGAAACGACGGAGAAGACACAAGAGGCCAAAACGGATGTTTTTCTTTCTTCCATAAAAAATGAGAAAGAACAGGACCAGGGCCTTTTCTCTGCGCTTTCCGCCAGCCAGTCCGCGGAGGACTCTGGAGGATTCCAGATGAAGTCTTCCGCCCCGGACGACTCTGTGGGCCAGCTTGCGGCCATGTTGGCGAGGGCCGAGACAAAGCTGGATGTTCTGCAGGTATCCGGCAAGGCCATGCGGGCTCTGGTAAATTTAAAGGCTTCCGCCGCCACGGCCAAAGGCGATGAGGCCAAAAAACTTGCCGCACAGATTAAACGGATGGAAAAGCTGATAAAACGCATCGAGAAAAAGTTAAAACATCTGGATAAAGAGGAAGATCTGGAACGAGAACGGAAGCGGGCCGTCGAAAAAGCCGAAAAACAGAAGGCGGAGCAGATCGAAGATGAATTGAACATCCGGAAGAAAAAACGCCGCAGAGACGAAAAAAATTATGCGGACAAGGAGCTAGCCCAGGACGAAAAGGACGCAGCTTCCGAGACCCTCGCATCCCTTTCCGGCCTGGGTAGCGCTTCTGCTCCTTCTCTGGATGCGGTTTCCGGCATGGACGCCGCCATGGGCGGGGATATTCCGGATGTTGCATCCCTCGATGTGATCGTCTAAGGAGGCCTTCGTGTACGATACTGTCATTAAAAATGTCAGAATCCTTGACGGGACCGCCGCGCCCTGGTTCCGGGGCTGGATTGGAATTAGGGGCGGACGGATCATGAAAGTCGGGACCGGCACGCCGGAGGCGGCTGCAGATGTGGTGGATGGGGAGGATAGGCATCTCGCTCCCGGTTTTATTGATATTCATTCCCACAGCGATACCAGCCTCCCGGTTTTCCCTTTGGCAGAGAGCCGAATCCTCCAGGGAATCACCACAGAGATCGGCGGAAACTGCGGGCTTTCAGTGGCGCCTGTGAGCCCGGATCCGGAGAAAAAGAAACTGCTGGCTGCTTATGTGGGAGAGATGGATTACTCCTGGAACAGCATGGGCGGATATCTGGATTATCTGGAAGAAAAAAAGCTCAGTGTCAATTTTGGAACAGCAGTGGGCCATGGGACCATCCGCCTAGCTGCCATGGGCTTTGAGGCAAGAAAAGCCACAGGGACAGAAATGGATTTTATGAAACGTCTCCTGTGCCAGTCTTTGGCCCAGGGGGCGTTCTCTATGTCCAGTGGGTTAATCTATCCGCCTGGCTGCTATGCGGATACGGACGAGCTGGCAGAACTGTGCAGAGAACTCGTCCCCTACGGCGCCTTCTATGAGACCCATATGCGGGACGAGGGAGAACAGGTTGTGGAGGCGGTGAAAGAGGCCCTGGCAATCTGTAAAAGGAGCGGCGCGCCCCTCCAGATCGCCCATCACAAGGTCGCCAGAAAGAGCGGATGGCAAGTCCACTGCAAAACCACCATTGCCATGGCAGACCAGGCCCGCAGACAGGGGCTGGACGTGACAATGGATCAGTATCCCTACCGGGCATCCGCGACCTCTCTGGACAGCAATGCCCCCCTCTGGGCCTTTGAGGGAGGTGTGGAAGCACTGCTTTCCCGCCTCCGGGATCCAGGGACGAGAGAACAGATCAATGCCGAGACCAACGCCAGCCACGCAGGCCGGTGGGGAGATATCCGTATCTCCTATGTGGCCACGCAAAAAAATAAGTGGACTGTGGGAAAATCCATCCTTGAGATTGCAAAAATCCGGAAGGCGGACCCTGCGGATGCCTGTTTTGATCTGATCCTGGATGAGCGCTGCCATGTGGGCGAAGTCAATTACGGAATGTGCGAGGAAGATATCGAGTATATCATGAAACAGCCTTACACTATGATCGGCTCCGACGGCAACGCGGCCTCCATGGCATATGACGGCCTGCCTCACCCCAGATGGTACGGAACCTTCCCCCGGGTGATTGCAAAATACTGCAGGGAACAAAAGCTGTTTTCCTTAGAAACTGCAGTATTTAAGATGACAGGCCTTCCTGCCTGCCGTCTGGGCCTTTCCGACCGTGGCCTGATCAAAGAGGGGATGTGGGCTGACCTGGTACTATTTGATTTTAAAACCATTCAGGACACTCCGACCTTTGCAGATCCGAAACAGCCCTGCGCCGGCATCAGCCGGGTCTACGTGAACGGCGTGCTGACGGCCGAAAATGGTGTCCACACAGGCGCGTCTGCCGGAAAAATTTTGCGACGGGGAGCGGATGGAAGATAATGAGCGCAAAAGATATCATTCTGGAAGAGATCAAAACCTTTGACGGGCAGGCCGGAATCTATTACCAGAGCTTAAAAACTGGCGAGACCTGGGGATACCGGGAGAGGGAGTCTTATCTGGCGGCAAGCATTGTCAAGCTGCCTTTTGCGGCCGCCATCCTTTTATGGTGTTTTAGGGGAGAGACCAGCTTCCATGAACCGGTGGCCATCCGTGAGGATCAGAAAATCCCAGGCTGCGGCGCTGTACAGTTTTTGAACGGAGATGTGACCCTGTCCGTGGGGGAACTTTGCCGGCTGATGTTAATTATCAGCGACAGCTGCGCCACCAATGCCCTCTTCCGTCATTATGGCGTCTGGAAAATCCGGGAAGCCTTCCTGGAGCTTGGCATGACAGGAACTCAGTTTCGCAGGGAATATTGGGACGAAAAACTGGAGAGGCAGGGAATCAACAATTCCTTTGTCCCTGAAGAGATGGGAATCCTGTTGAAAAACATATACGACGGGACGTGCATCGACCGGGATTCTTCCTGGTGGCTGGAGCATATACTCCGCCGACAGCAAATCAACCACAAGCTGGGCGGCCATCTCCCCATGGATTTCCCCATGGCCCACAAGACCGGGGATGAGGAGGACAAGGCCCATGACGTGGGGATTGTTTTCGCAAAAACTCCCTTTATCGTCTGCTACGGCTTTGTCGGCCCCCACATGTATCAATATGAAGATTTCATCCGCCGCTCAACCCGCCTCCTTGTAGAAGAAAACGGCGGTCTGGAAACTCCTGTGACAGAGGACGAAAAACGGGAAAAAGAGGCCGCAGAGGGGGCGGCAAGACTGGAGGCAGAAGAGAAGGCAAAAACCGCCGGAAAAGCTTCTGTATAATTTCCTCCATTTTTTCCCATACTTGGGTTAGAGAGGAGATTTTGCCATGAAGCGAGCGGAACTGTGGAATGACATCTGTGAGACAAAGAAAACCATTGACGTCGCCCTCAACAACTTTGACCAGGTCACGGAACCGGCCTTGATTGATTACTACAGCTACACCTTAAAGGCAGCCGGGATCCGCTACCAATTTCTCTTAAGGCAGGCAAAACGCCTGGGCCTGCGGGTCGTGCGCCATTCTTCTTAAACATCTGTGCAATCTTTGTTTCTTTCTTGACGTCTGAAGATTCTCTGTGATACGCTGAAAACCAGGACTCCGGCAGAAAACTTTCCTGCCGGAGCCAGAAAGGAAAGAGGCATATCATGGAGAATTTCATCTATCATTCACCCACAAAATTTATTTTTGGAAAAGATACAGAATGTACGGTGGCAGAGCAGATCCACGCTCTCGGAGGCACTCGGGTCTTAGTCCACTACGGCAGTGCAAGCGCGGTCCGCTCCGGGCTCCTGGACCGGATTCTCTCTTGTCTCGACGCCGCAGGACTTCCTCACATTGAGCTTGGCGGCGTAAAGCCCAATCCCAGGGACAGCCTTGTCTACAAGGGGATCGCCCTGGGCCGGAAAGAAAATATTGACTTTATCCTGGCCGTCGGCGGCGGAAGCGTGATTGATTCTTCCAAGGCCATCGGGCTGGGCCTGGCTTATGAGGGAGATTTCTGGGATTTTTACAGCCAGAAGGCCGTTCCGAAAGCGACGATTCCCGTGGGCTCTGTCCTCACCATCGCCGCCGCAGGCTCCGAGTCCTCCAATGCAGCTGTGATCACCCAGGAAAAAACCATGCTCAAACGGGCCCTGAACTACGAAATCCTGCGCCCTCGGTTTGCCATCCTAAATCCGGAACTCACCTACACCCTCCCGCCTTACCAGACGGCCAGCGGTGCCGTGGACATCATGGCCCACATTCTGGAACGCTACATCTCCGACACCACCGGCGTCGAGTTTACGGACCGGCTCTGTGAGGGTACTGTCCTGACTGTCATGAGCGAACTGCCAAAGGTCCTCAAAAACCCTTTCGATTATGATGGCAGAGCCAACCTGATGTTTGCCGCGGCCTTATCCCACAACAACATTTTCGGTGTGGGACGGGTACAGGACTGGGCCAGCCATAAAATGGAACATGAGCTTTCCGGCCTTTACGATGTGGCCCACGGAGCCGGCCTGGCCGTGATGATGCCGGCCTGGATGTTAAACGTATACCAGCACAACCTGGACCGGTTCTGCCAGTTCGCCGTCCGTGTCTTTGGCAAATCCCCTTCAGAAGATAAAGATACTCTTGCAAAGGCAGGCATTGAAGAGCTCCGTTCCTTCTTCCGTTCTGTGGGCATGCCTGTTTCTTTCCGGGAAATCGGTGCAAAACGGGAAGATATCCCGCTTCTGGTAGAAAAGACTCTGACAGGAACAGGCGGCACTGTCGGAAGCTTTGTTCCCCTAAATGCCGCCCTGCTGACGAAATGTTTTGAGACTGCTGCAAATTTCGACCATGAATAAACCCCAGAACGACTATCCACGCGGATCAGTCTTCCACCAAGTCCTTCTTTAAGGGCAGCCAGTCCAGGAAACCGCAGACTGCCCGGTCCCAGTAATCCCAGTCATGGGCGCCCGGCCCTTCTTCATAAGTCAGCTCCACCCCCGCCGCCCTCATAGCGTCGCGGCAGCGAATGTTGCAGGGATACAGAAAATCCTCCATCCCGCAGCACTGATAGATGGGCGGTACAGAAATTCCTGCTGCCTTCATCTTTCGGAGTCGTTCCATCAGGTCATACTCACTCTTCTCGAAAGACGGATTCTCCCCAAAGGCTGCTCTGACCATCTCTTTGGTCAGGGTGGGGGAGGTTCCGTCTGTCAAAGTAACCACATCCAGCGCCCCAGAAATACTTCCGATCCGTCCATACTGCCCCGGTTTAGAAAGCCCTGAGAGGACCGCGCCATAGCCGCCCATGGAAATCCCGCCTATAAAGGTATTCTCCGGCTTTCTGGAAATGGGGAAAAAGGCTTTCGCCACCCTTGGAAGTTCTTCCGTAACAAAGGTATGATAGGCCGGACCATATTTCATATCGCAGTAAAAGCTGTTCTGCACCGACGCAAAGATCACCGCCAGTTTTCTCTGCTGGGCATAGAGGGCAATCTTCGTGTGATAGAGCCAGACATTACAATCCCCCGTCGCCCCGTGGAGCAGATACAAAACCTGATACTTTTTTCCTTCCTCATAAAACTGCACTCCGTCCGGATCCGGCCCGCTGGTTTTGGATGGAAGCACAGCGCTTATCACCGTATGGCTCTTAAGGCTTTCCGAATAAAACTGCATCGATAAAACTGCCATACTCTCCTCCTGTCAAAGTTCTAATATTTTTAAAAACTCCATGGCCGCTGCCTCGGCAAAGCAGTCGTCACTGATGTTGGCATCCACCACGGTCAACCGAACCTGTTCTCCTGCATACCGACGAAAGGCAGCCACCATGGCCCTGTCTGTTTCCGGGTCATAGAGCGCACCTCCCGGAGCCGACGTCTCACAGCACCCCCGCTCCGGCACGACAAGCGCCACAGGGCGGCGAGAACGGTTCAGCCGCTCGCAGACCAGTTTTGCCGCAAAAGAGGCCTCCTCTGGATAGAGCTTACAGTGGCAGATGGAGGAATTGTGGTACACCCGTTTTCTCCTGTCAATCTCCGGCGGCAGACTGTTTCCCTTTTCATCAATAAAAAAGTCAATCATATCCAGACCTCCGGGAACCACTGCCATGGGAAGCCCTTTTTCAATGGCCAGAAGCAGTCGGTCTTTGGCGCCGCTGCAATAACCCCCGTAAATCTCACAGACAATCTCATGAAGTGTCATATCAAGCACCGCATCGATCCGTGCCTCGCCAATCAGCGATTCCATACACCGGCCTCCCACACCGTTGGCATGAAAAACCATAGGTTCAAAGTTCCCCTTTTCCGAGATCAGTCTGAGCGCATGTTCCGTACCCTTTGTGGTCACCCCCAACATCGTTGCGGCAATCACCTGCTTTCCCGGCTCTGTCTGGTGGACCTTCCCGTAACGGGCCAGCCCCATGGCCGCGCTGCACACATTCCCGATCAGAGTCTTTGTAACGGCATTCAAGCCCGCAATGTCCGCCACGGTAGGGATCACAAAGATATCCTTTTCTCCCACAAACTGCTCCATGGTCCTGACTCCGCAGGCCAGAGAAGAGGCTATGATCTTCGGGACGCCAAAGGGCAGCCCCTTCATAGCCGGGGCTGCCATGGTCGCGTTCTGTCCGCCTCCAATGGACAAAACCGCAGCGAAGCGTCCCTCTCCATAAAATCTTGTCAGGGCAGGAATCAGAGCCTTCCGCATAGTCTCGATCCGCTCCGCCTTGCTAAGAGCCTCAAACTGCTCTCTGCCCACCCCGGCCTCGGAAAGAATCTGAAGGGGCGATATGTCCGCCCCCTCCGATTCAAGCCCCTTTGTACTGTTGTCGATCAAAAACACACCAAACCCGTTCTCTTCGATAAAAGATTTTGCATAAAAGGCTTCCTCTTTTTTCGTATCCAGGGATTCAATCAGTGCAATGGTCTTTTCTGCCATAACCTAAGCTCCTATCACACGGCCGGAAGCAATCAGATCCAACATCTCCGGCGCATGGGTCGGCAGGATAAATTCCTGTCCTCCCGCCTGGTCTCTGAGCTCCACAATACTGTTCCATTCCTCCGCGATATTCACAAACCGGGAAGGCGGCGTAATCTCATAACCCAGTTCTTCCACCGGCTTGATATTGTCGTAGGTGAAAATCAGATCTCCACAACAGTGGAAATCCCCCTCCTTCGTATGGACCACCACGGTCTGGTGTCCCACAGAATGGCCCGGAGTCAGATACACACGGATGCCGTCTAGGACCTCACACGCTCCGTCCAGGAGCACAAATTCTCTACCTTCCCACTGAGGATGAATCCGCGGTTCAATATTCAGGCGGGGATCCTCATAGGACTTGTAGTACAGCGGAATGGGGTTCTTGGCAAACTCGTATTCCTTCCTCTGGGCATACAGCTTTGCATTTTTAAACATGGGAGTGTAATATACATGATCCCAGTGGAGATGGGTATAGATAATGTCCGTGATCTCCTCACAGCCCACCCCCAGTTTCTCAAGCTGTTCATGAACTGCATATCCCTCCGGCTGAACGGAACCGGGATGATGATATTTGTCGGCAATGGCCGTACTGGACATTCCCGTGTCAATCATAATCTTCTTCCCGTCCCCCTGTACCAGAAAGCAGGCCACCGGAAGCTTAATCACATCATCCTCCCCCGGTTTCAGATAATGCTTATGGGTTGTATTATGATACAGATAGTTGGACCTGCTCGCTGTCACAAGTCCCGTGTTGATCGGTGTAATCGTATATTCCTTCATAGTCCTGGTTCCCTCCTGCTGTTCTTATTCTTTCTTTAACAAATGCATAAGCTGATCCTCCCAGTGGATCTGGGCTGTCTCCTCAATGAGTTCCGCAATCTGCCCTGCTTTCACCGCCGTCTTCTCAAAAGCCACAATGCCATGGCCTTTTAAAATAAGCGCCAGAAGGCCCGGGTTCTTGTCAATGGCTTCAAACACCTTCGGAAGCTCTTCTTCCGTCACGGCCTGAGTCTTTACATCCACCACCGGAATGGGATACTTTAATTTTAATTCCGCATGCATGGTTACCAGGGCAACCTCCTCAAAATGCAGAGAATTCACAATGGCGTAAGGACTGTGAGTGTGGACAATCCCCCCGATCTCCTGGTATCTGCGATAAAGATTTCCGTGAAGCGTGGACTCCCTGGTGGGCTTTAAGTCCCCAAAGACCAGGTTTCCGGCAAAATCCGTGATACACAGATTGTCCTGCGTACACTGGCCGTAGGAGAGACCGCTGGGTTTTACAATCATCAGATCCTCCCCCGGAATCCGGACACTTAAATTTCCCCCGGTCCCTGTCTGGATCCTGCTCTCCCAGGTCCGCGCTGCTGCCTTTAAAAAATCATCTTTGGCTTTCAAAAAATTTGGATTCATTCCAATCTCCTTCGTTTTTCCTGTTATGCTGCTGCCGCCTGACGACGTTTTTTCATCCGCTTAAAGAAGCCATCCCTTTTCAGTCCGCTCATCTTATAGCTGGAATACATATCAAAGGCAATGGCAGCAATGATGATAATTCCTTTCACTAAATCGTGATAGATTGCATCCACGCCAAGAAGCCTCAGTCCGTTGCTTATGATTCCGATCAAAAGGGCGCCGAACATGGCCCCTTGGAGGGTGCCGCTGCCCCCCCTTAAACTGACGCCGCCCACCACGATTGCCGCCAGCACGTCATTCTCATAGCCATTGGCCTGAAGAGAAGAAGCCTGCTGATTCATGCTGGAAAGCACAATACCAGAAAGGGCGCCCATAAATCCAGAAATCATATAGGCTGTACAGATCACCTTTTTCACTGGGATTCCAGAAAGCTTGGAAGCCTCCCTGTTTCCACCCACACTGTAAAGCCATCTGCCGTACACCGTGTGATTCATCAAAATATAAGAAAATACAAAACATGCCGCCAAGATATAGACGGGAATCGGAATCCCCAAGAGCCGCCCGGAACCAATGGCGGTGAACAGCCTGCAATTCATCACATTGATTAACTGGTTCCCGGTGATATACTGGACAATACCGTAAAGAACCTGGTTGGTGGCCAGAGTCAGGAGGAATGCCGGAATATCAAACTTGGAGAGGACCAGGCCGTGGAACAGGCCGGAAAGAAGGCCGCACCCAAGCCCTGCAGCCATGGCTGCCACTGCGCCGCCGTCACTGCTGTTGAAGTGAAGGATCAGGGCACAGCAGCATGCGCCGCTGACCGCCGCGTTTCCGCTGACCGTCCGGTCGATGCCTCCAAGGAGCACAGCAAATGTAGCGCCGCAGATCATGATCCCGGTCAGGGACACAGAATAAAGCACACTTCTGAAATTCCCCCAGGTTAAGAAAATACCGGGGAGCATAACCGCAAAGACCAGGCAGATGATGAGAAGTACCACCACCCGGCGGAATTGATATAATTTATGTAAAATCGGATTATGCATCGTTTTGTCCCTCCTTTCCTGTCATTCCAAAACCAGAGGAAGCAAGCAGGATGTCCTCCTGAGTCACACTACCGTCATCAAATTCCTTCACCACATGTCCGTCCCGCATGACAATAATCCTGTGAGCCACCCGAAGTACCTCGGCGATATCAGAGCTGATCAGCAAAACCGCGACGCCTTTTTTCGCCAGTTCCTCAATAAATTCATAAATTTCGTCTTTGGCTCCAATATCAATACCCACCGTGGGCTCGTCGATGAGGATCACTTTTAAATCTCTGGTAAGCCATTTTCCAAGGACTGCCTTCTGCTGATTGCCGCCTGACAGATTCCCCACCTGTACTTTGGGATTGGCCGGCCTTAAGTCCACCAGCTTCACAGTCTCTTCTCCCAGCTTGTCCTCAGAAGCTTTCTTTACAA
Organism: Lachnospiraceae bacterium; assembly: GCA_022792835.1. Lineage (GTDB taxonomy): Bacteria > Bacillota > Clostridia > Lachnospirales > Lachnospiraceae > Lientehia. The sequence continues at coordinate 82,466 of JAAWBT010000005.1, forward strand.
ATCCGCTTTTCGCCAGCCTGTCATAATTGGTCACTGCCACATTTCTGGTCACGGACAAAAGCGGTGCAAACCCCTGGGTCCTTCTGTCCTCCGGGATCAGGCCGAAACCCGCCCGGATCGTCCCTTTGATCCCGGCTTTCATGGATTTTCCCTCAAACAGAATCTCTCCTTTGTCATAAGGGTCCGCCCCGAATATACTTCTTATCACTTCTGTCCGGCCAGCTCCCACCAGCCCTGTGAGAACCAGTACTTCACCCTTTTTGACGACAAAGTTCACATCTTCATAATATCCCAGCCTGGTAAGGCCCTTAACCTCAAGGACCGTCTCCTCTTCTGACATGGCAAGCTCTCTGGAAGCTGTCGCCTCACTGAGCCTTTTCCCAATCATCATCCGCACCACTTCGCCGGGGATGATGTCTTTCTTTTCCACTACGCCGGCGTTTTTTCCGTCCCGCAGGATGGTGATGCGGTCCGCCAGGTTAAAGACCTCCTCCAGACGGTGGGAAATATAGACGATGCTGACTCCCCGTTCTTTTAACTGTCCAATAATCTGAAACAGCATCTCAGATTCTTTTTTGCTTAGGGAAGCCGTAGGTTCATCCATGATAATCAGCTTTGCATCCGTAGACAGGGCCTTAAGGATCTCCACCATCTGTTTCTGGGCAACACTTAAGGTCTCCACAATGGCATCTGCCTCCAGCGGAAAATCATATCGTTTGATCAGCCGGGCGATCTCCTTTTTTTCTTTCCCATAATGAATCACACCGAGCGTATTCTTCTCCTTCCCAAGAAGGACATTCTGGGTGATGCTTAAAGTGGGAACAAGGGAAAGCTCCTGGAACACGCAGGCAATTCCCTGCTTCGTTGCATCCTCGCGGGTATTAATCTCGATAGGGTTCCCTTCTAACAGGATCTCTCCTCCGTCCTTGGGATAAACGCCGGTGAGGATTTTGATCAAGGTCGATTTTCCTGCCCCGTTTTCTCCTAAAAGGGAATGGACTTCTCCCTTCCTGATATCAAAATTTACATGGTCAAGGGCATGGACATGGGAGAAAATTTTTTCGATGTTCTTCATCTCAAATAATAAATCACTCATTCTGCCACCGCCTTTTTCTCACGGGCAATCGCCGCCGCCCTGGTTGTCTTCTTCTGCATATAGTCATTATAGAAAGCATCAAACACCAGCATCACCACGATCACGACGCCGCTGACCACCGCCTGAGTCTGGGTGGAGAAATTATACTTCATGATGCCGTTTTTAAGAACCTGCATAAACAGAACGCCGATCACCGTCCCGATCATATCCCCTCTGCCTCCGGCAAAGGCGCAGCCGCCGATGACCGTAGCGGAGATTGCCTGGAACTCAAACCCCATTCCGGTGGCCGTCTCTGCCGCCCGGTTCCGTCCAAGAAGGAACAGCGCTCCGATGTATGCGCAGAAAGCCGAGATCATAAAAGCCGTCATCTTTACTTTCACAAAACTAATGCCGGAGTACTCTGCCGATTTCCGGTTGGACCCCATGGCGTAAAGATAGGTTCCGGATTTGGTCCTTTTCAGATAAAACTGTGCCAGAATGGCCAGCAGGAAAAAGGCTGCCACGGAATAGTAAAGACCTCCGGGGAAGGCGCCGCCCAAAGCAGAAATGGACGGGTTATTGATGGTTTCCGTAGTGATCAGCCCCGCAGAATTGCGGATGGCAAACACCAGGATCAATCCTGTAAAAATCATCTTCGTGGACAGGGTCGCCACAAAATCCGGGATCTGGAGAACTGCCACACAGATTCCGTTTAACATGCCTCCCAGAAGGGCCACAGCCAGGGCAATCAGAAGAATCGCCATCAGGGGCAGGGCCGTATAATGATACAGATGGGCAACCACCATGCTGACAAGCCCCAGGAGCGCTCCGCAGGACAGATCATTTCCACCGGTGATGATACACATAGTCACACCCACGGCCAACATCCCCACCACCGAGGCCTCTCTGAGAAGGGTCATGATGTTATTCACCGTGAAGAAACTGCTGCTGGTCGTGCCGAAAACGATCAGCAGGATCACCAGCAGTACAAATGAAATCATTCGTCTTAATGTTTCCTGTCTCATATCCTCTCCTTAAATTCAGACCGGGCGGTTTTGTCAAACACCGCCCGGTCAGGATTAATCAGTCGAATACACTGCTGTCTTTTACCAGCGGTCCTCTGCTCCGATCGTTCCTACATTTTCTTTGGTGATCGTCATAGGGGGCATTTTAATCACAGGAGTTTCCGTGAAAGTGCTGGTATCAATGTTGCTTCCCAGATACATCATCAGAAGACGGGCAGCCGTTGCTCCCTGATCGTAGCAGTTGGTATAAACCGTGCCGGTGATGATGTCCTGCTCGATATATTCCAGAGCCTTAGTCTCACCGTTGGCGCCCCAAATCAGAATATCCTTATAGTCCAGATTCTGGCAGGCCATGCCGGCTCCCTCTGCCATCTGGTCGTTGTGGCAGAAAACTGCGTCGATCTGATCGCCGTACTTGTTGAGATAATCCTGCATAACTGTATTGGCCTTTTCCATATTCCACTCTGCGGTCTGCTCGTCGAGGATCTTGATGTCTGGATGATTCGCCATGGATGCCTGGAACCCTTCCTCCAGGTTCTCTCCGCGGGTTGCGCCGGGCTTTGCCTGAATGACTACTACATTTCCGGAACCGCCTAAGGACTCGGCGATTTCTTCTCCGATGGCGTAACCCGCCTCATAATCCGTCATAGCTACCAGGCCCGCATGGGGAGTCTCTGCATCAATGTTGATACATACCACGGGGATCCCTGCTTTCTCTGCGTCGGCCACAGCCGCCGCTGTGGTTGCGGAGTTGTAAGGCTGGAAGATGATTCCGTCATATTCCTGGGCAATCAGATCGTAAATAATCTGAATCTGCTTGTCTGCATTGGTCTCACCGTCAAAAATATTGTAGGTAACATTGGACCAGTAGGAAAGCTCGTTTCCGATTCCGGTGCCCCACGCCGTGCCGTTTGCCTCTGTGGCATTGGAGGGAACCCAGGCAATCTTCAACTCATCCGTATAAGGATTGACGGAAGATGTCTTGGTGGCAATCCCACCAGAAGAAGCTGCCAAAGCTTCGCTTTTTTCCTCTGCTGCCTTCGTACCCTCCGCAGCCGTAGTCGCGTTCGCATCCGCCTTTTTGTCATTGTCTGAGTTGGCTGCCGCGCATCCGGCCGCGCCCATCACACAGACCACCGCCAGGGCTGCTGCCATAAACCGTTTCATTTTCCTCATAAACTTATACCTCCATTTCTTCGTTCGTCCGCACAGGTTTCTTCTGTGCTCCCCGGATATCTCCGCCGGCATGTTATCAAAAATCTAGCATACAATCTTCCCTCAGTCAATATTCTCTCGTCATTTTGCACATATTCTCACAATAATAGCCCTATTTTATGTATTTTATTTAATTTTTCATTCCATTTTTTGGCAATTATGTCCAAAAATAGTTTCTATTTTTTTTAAGCAAGCGAAATTATGTGCAGTTTACTCGCTTTTCTGTTGACAGAAAAAAACGGATATGCTACACTTCATTTAAATTTTTCAGAAAGGTGGTATCAGCTATGCATATCCTGTCCGTCGATGTGGGCACCACCAGCATGCGCGGCATTCTCTATGATTCTTCCGGCCGCGCCCTGAATACAGCCTCCAGGCAGACGCCTTTGGTTTTTAAAAACGGTCTGATCGAGCAGACGCCTGAGGCGTTTTTAAAAAGCCTTGTTTCCATTTGTCAGGAAACCACTGAACAGTTCCCTGTGGATGCCGTCTCCTTAACTGCATTCCGCTCGGCTCCGACACTGGTGGACGAAGACGGAGAAGCTCTCTGCAACTTCATCATGTGGCAGGATACCAGGAATCAAGAAATCTGCGAACGCCTTTCCTGGGCAGATGATATGGTCTATCAGACCTGCGGCGCAGGTCTAAACGCAGTCTTCACCGCCTCCAAGATCACCTGGCTGCGGGAGCAGAGGCCAGAGCTTTACCATAAAGCCCGTAAAGCCATGGTGGTTCCCGATTTTCTGATCCATTTTATGACTGGGCGTTTTGTCACCGATTATACTTATGGAAGCCGTTCTTCCCTGATGAATATCCGAACTCTTAAATGGGACGATGAGATGTGCCGTCTGTTCCAGGTCGATAAAGAAAAACTGTGTACTCTGATTCCCCAGGGCTCTACTGCCGGACAGATCCAGAAAAGCTTCAGCCAGATAACCGGGATCCGTGAGGGGATTCCCGTCATCTGTGCAGGAGGGGATCAGCAGTGCAGCGCTTTGGGACTCGGAGCTCTCGATGCCTCCTCTCTGGTCATCAACAGCGGAACCGGCTCTTTTATTCTGTCGCTTTCCGACGAGCCTTACCTGAAAAACCACTCCATGATCTGCAATGTTTCTGCCATCCCTGGAATGTATATCCTAGAATCTAACATATTGGCCTGTGCCGCTGCAGTCAACTGGCTGATCAAAGAACTGTTTCCCGAGCTCTGGCTGGGCGGCGAACCAGATTTTGAACGTTTCAATGCTTTGGCCTCACAGGCTCCGCCCCTTTCCGGCGGCATTCTCTGCGTTCCCCACTTCCAGGGCTGCGGCACCAGAGATTGGAATCCGGCGGCAAGAGCCTCATTTTCCGGACTTTCTCTGGGAAATTCCAGGGCTGATCTTGCCAGGGCTCTCTATGAAGGCATCGCCGCCGAGATCGCAAGAAGTGTCTCCGCCCTGCCGGCCTCCTGTCAAAATGCCGAAAAAATCTATGTGGGCGGAGGCCTAAGCAAAAGCTCTGTCTACAATCAGATTTTATCCGATATGCTTGGGAAACCGCTCCTCAAATATCCGGATTCCCAGGCAACCGCCATCGGCGCCTTTGCAAGCGCCGCCGTCACCTTGGGCCTTTTTCCCCATTACCAGGCTGCCCTTGCGGCTGCCAGAAAAGGCACAGAGGCCGAAAGCTGCACCCCCTCTGAGTCGCTTCACGCTCTCTATCTGGAGTACATTAAAAAAACAGAACATATCTATCAGGTGCTAAAGCCATGAAAAATACAAACAAAGCCTATTTAAACACCGTCAAAACTCTGAATATTTCCGGAGAAAATTATGACGCCGGAAAGCTCCAGGAGTACGCCATGATCTCCCAGGTGGCTCATATGTATTACGATCAGGGAATGCTCCAGCCGGACATCGCGAAAAAACTGTTTTTTTCCCGTTCTAAGGTTTCCAGACTTCTTACCAGGGCAAAAGAGCTTGGAATTGTGGAGGTCCGGGTCCAGCGGATCACCGAGAGGGCTTCTTCTCTGGAGGAAAAGCTCAAATCTTTGTTTCAGTTAAAGGACGCTGTCGTCATCACGGATTTTGGCAGCGGAGACGACGAAAACACCCTGGACACGGTGTCCTCTTTCGGGGCCCTCTATGTCTCTGGCCTGCTGAAAAGCGGCTGTGTCCTGGGGCTTTCCAACGGAGTTTCCGTAAATAAGGTGGTCCGGAATCTGATCCAGCTCCAGGACTACAGCTTAAAGGTGGTACAGCTTCTCGGCTCTGCCTCCAACGCTTACCTGGCCATTGAGTCCCGCGACATGGTCAACCGGATCACCAATGTATTCCCCGGCGGCCAGGGCTTTTTCCTCAATGCCCCCCTGTATATGGACAACAATTTCGCCAGGGAACAGCTTCTTAAGGATCCGGCAATCGCCAACACATTCCGCATGATGAGACACTGTGACATCATCCTGACCGGCCTCGGTTTTTTTGACCCGGATATTGACCAGGCCGCAGACGTGATCCGAGAATACCGGACAGCGGCCCATGCCGAAGAATTAAAAGAAAAGGGAGCTGTGGGCTGTATCTGCGCCCTTTATTTTGACATCAACGGGACTTATATTCCCTGTGAATGGAACAGCAAATGTATCACCATTCCTTTCACGGATATTCAGGAAAACAAAATGACCATTGCGGTGGCCTGCGGGCCCAGAAAGGTGCTTCCGATCCTTGGGGCCCTCCGGGGCAGACTGGCAGATGTCATCATCACCGATGTATCCACCGCCTCCCAGGTCATCACCGCACACAAACAGAAAGGGGAAAGCTTATCATGAAACAGGAAATCAATTTTGATGTGATCCGGGAACTGATCCGCATCTCCAAAGCCATGGAGGAAAACCGCCTGGTCAACACCTACGAGGGGAATCTGTCGGCTATGGCAGACGGCCTTATGTACATCACTCCCACTTCCACCAGAAAGAGGGATTTGACCGAAGAGCTGATTGCTGTGCTGGACGGGGAGGGAAAGCAGATTTACGGAGAAAGGCGGCCCTCCTCCGAAAAAACCATGCATGCAGGCGCATACCGGCTGCGGAGTGATATCGGAGCAGTCATCCACTGCCACGCCACTTATCTGACCGCCTACGCCATGTGCCAGATTCCTCTGGATGCCAAATGCCACCCGGAAATGCTGATGTTTTTCCGTGACATTCCCGTTGCCCCTTATGGCCGTCCCGGCACTGCCGACATCTTCGACCATGCCGCCCCTCTTCTGAAAGAACGCAACATAGTTCTCCTTGGAAACCACGGCGTCCTGGCGGTAGGCTCCACCCTGGAAAAAGCCTTTGCCCGTGTGGAGGCTGCCGAAAAATTCGCCCAGACTCTGACCATCGCAAAGAGCTTAGGTCCCACCGTCCGGCTCCCTGAAGAGGATATCGCTTTTCTGTCCACCCTTCCGATCACAGTTTAGACGGACTGAGAATCTGCCCCGCGCAGCCTTCGTCAACGACCAGCATGTCCACAAAGCCGCCCCGAAGGGCGGCGGACACTGCCTCTGCCTTGCTCTCCCCATAGACCGCACAGATCACATTTTTGCAATTCTTAAAGTCATCTAAACGGATTCCCACCATCCGTTCCGACAGGGAGGTGGAAAGCTCCTGTCCCTCTCTGTCGAAAAAATGACCGCCTATGTGGCCCACAGCGCCCTTCCCCTCCAGAATCTCCAGGGTTTTCGCTCCCAGATAATGATCCCAGGAACGGTCTGCCACAGAGCCGATACCAGAGAGGATCACATCTGCCCTCTTAGAAAGTTCCAGAACGCTTTTGATCCCCTCTTCCCGCACCAGGCTGTCTTTCAGCTTTTTGTCTTTCACAAACAGCGGCGCATAAATATAGCGGTATTTTCCTCCGTAAGCAGACGCCAGATCCTTGGCCAGATCCATGGCGTCTCTCTCCGGGTTCTTTAAGTCGGCAGCCCCCATAATCGGCACCACCGTAATGGGAATATTCTTCCTGTTGCTCAACCGGATATGACTGACAATCCGGTAAAGGGTATTGCCCCAGGAAATCCCCACCACCATATTCTTTTTTATGCGGGAATCCAGGTAATAGGCAGCCGCTTCCGCAATCTTTTGGAGTCCCAGCTCCTTATCTCTGGCTTTCACCGCCACCACCCGGACATCCCCAAGGGGAAAACGCTCCTTCAATTCCTTTTCATAATCCAGGTTTCTGGCCCAGGATTCCTGGATATGGATCACAACCACACCCTGCTTTCTGGCCTCCTTTAAAAGTCTGGACACCTTTGACCGGGAGGTATACAGCCGTTCGGCAATCTGGCTCTGAGTCAATTCCGAATTGTAATACAGGTTGGCCACTGTCGCCAGAAGATTCCAGCGCTCCTGGACACTCATCCCCTCGTAGTTCCTGATATCTCCCATGAGTTTTCCCCTTCCATCGTCTACAGGCAAGAACGGAACGGTATATTCTGCGGCGCCTCAAAACAGTCCTCAAAACCCCGTCTGTGATGATAAGCCCGTCTGTTCTGATCTGTCGGGTACACATATTTTCCACCGACCTCCCAGAAAAACGGATGGAACTGATAATCCAGGCGGTCTTTTTTCATCTCATACAGCACGCGGATTTCATTGATATCCGCCATAAAGTTAGTCCATACGTCGTAGTGGATCGGAATCACGACCTTACACCCAAGGGCTTCTGCCATCCGCAGAATATCGCAGGAAGTCATTTTATCTGCCATGCCGACCGGATTTTCTCCGTAGGAGCCAAAGGCCACATCCACATCATAATCTTTGCCGTGCTTTGCAAAATAGATGGAATAATGAGAGTCTCCGCTGTGGTAAATGTTTCCTCCCGGCGTTTTAATCAGATAATTCACCGCTTTATCGTCCATGTCTGTGGGACAGATCCCGGTAAGCTCCTCTCTGTTTTCTGAGGTGTCGTCCGTGGTCACAATGCAGGTCCGGTCAAAGGAATCCAGCGCCACAATCTCAATGTCTTTGATCTTCAGGGTATCCCCAGGCTTTACGGTGATACACCGTTCTTCCGGCACCCCCCATTTCTGCCACAGCTCCACAGATTTTTTGGGGCCGATAAAAGGCACTGGAATCTCTTTTCCCGTCTCGTCCACTGTCGTCATCCCGCTTTTGATCACATGGGAAGCATATTCTGCACTCATGTGGTCCTGATGGTAGTGAGTGGCCAAAACTGCATCCACCTGTTTGACGGCAAAGGGGTCTAGCACAAAGGGAACCGCCCGGAGATTGGGCTGCATGGCACGTCCGCCGCACATATTGGCCATCTGATGCCCCGGCTTCATTTTTCCGTCTCCGTGGGTCCGTTTTCCGTTTCCACACCAAAAGTCAATGGTCAGATTACAGTTTCCTGGCGTTTTAAACCAGATTCCCGTGCAGCCCAGCCACCACATGGCCACAGTTCCAGGTTCTACCTTTGTCTCCTCAATCTCCTCATTGAGCCAGGTCCCCCATTCTGGAAATGTACTCATGATCCAGCTCTCTCTTGTAATCTCTTCCACTTTGCTCATCGCTTTCCCTCCTGATTTTCTTTAAATATGTACATGGCCACCTCATCCGTCTCCCGGTTGGCCGCGATCAGAATATCCTTTCCTCCCGTGGAATACCCATAGACATTGGCCGGTCCGCAGTCGTCGTCCAGAGTCTTAAAACCATAGGCATTCTTTTCCTCATCCCAGCCAATGGCAAACAGCCTCCTGGCGCCTTTCCGATGGCCAATGACAGCCACAGGATACCCGCAGATCATTCCACCCCAGATAGCGTGAAGAAAGTCTGCCTTTTCCGGATATTTCCAGACTGCCGAAAAACCGTCTTCTTCCTCTTTATAAATGGTAAGCGTGTCTCCATGGAAAGGGGACAGCACCAGAAGTTCCCTTTTTCCATCCCCGTCAAAATCCATGTAAAGGGCATCGCTGGCCGGCGTATCCAAAAGTCTTTTCATCCGCCACTCTCCCTTTGGCGTTTCAGGCGGCCAAAAACGGAAAACCCCGTTTTCACAGCAGATCAGGGAAGAATCCTCTCCATCTTCCGTCAACCTGCAGTAACCATGATTTTTGAACAGGCCGTCCTTCACCACCTGCAGGGAAAGGGGATGCTCCTCGTCAAATCCGGACAAGTCCTCCGGAAGAAGAGCTCCATAGATTTTTCCCGGGCTGGACCAGTCCTCCTCGTACTCATGGCCGGACTTTAAAGCACAGGCGATCAGATAATGTCTCCCGTCCTTTTTTAAAATATCAAACCGATGGACAAAGGGAAGGCTGCATAAGGTACGGACTGTCCAAGTGTTATCCTTCTCTTCGGCAATGATAATCTTTGCCTCTTTGGAATCATTGGGGGAATAAAATTTTTGTGTCGCCAGAAAGGTCCCATCTTTTCCCGGCGCCTGGACCATGGTCATCACACCTCCCGGCCCTTCCCAGACCACCGCTTTCTCATTTCCCTCCCGGTCAAAAAGGAGACAACGGTCTTTTTTCTCTGCTGCCACCAAAATACATAACGCTCCCTGATACTGCACAGGAGCCACGCAGTAACATTTGTTCAATGTCGCAATCACTCTTTTTTCCATGAAAATCCCTCCGAAAAATTCTTATAAAAAGGATATCACATTTTTTGATTTTCTTTCAACAATTTCCCAAATTTTGCACATATGTTCAACTCGATATCTGTAAATATCTTGACCTTGTGCCCCATAATTGGTAAAATATAAACAGCAAAACAGTCAGGAGGTAGTACGATGTCAGCCTGGTATGACAATAGTGTTTTTTATCACATGTATCCCCTTGGAATGGTCGGCGCTCCAAAAGAAAATCATGAAAAAGAGCCGGCGGATAAGTTTCCGGAGTTAGGCGCCTGGATTCCTCATTTAAAGGAGCTCGGCGTTTCTGCCATTTATATAGGACCTCTTTTTGAATCCACCAAACATGGTTACGACACCAGGGATTTTAAACTGGTAGATAAACGTCTTGGTACCAATGATGATTTTAAAAAATTTGTGTCTCTGTGCCATGAAGCCGGTATTTATGTGGTGGTGGACGGGGTGTTCAACCACACGGGCAGGGAGTTTTTTGCGTTTCGGGACATTCAGGAGCACCAAGAGGCTTCTCCTTACAAGGACTGGTACAAAGGCGTGAACTTCTGGCAGCAAAGTCCCCTGGGAGATTCTTTTTCCTATGAAGCGTGGCAGGGCCACATGGAGCTTCCGGCTTTAAACCACTGGAATCCGGCTGTCAGGGAGCATCTTTTGGACGCTGTCACCTTCTGGGTGAAGGAGTTTGACATTGACGGCATCCGCTTAGACTGTGCCAATGTGCTGGACTTTGATTTTATGAAAGCCCTCCGCGGCCACTGTAATTCTTTAAAAGCGGATTTCTGGCTCATGGGCGAAGTCATCCATGGGGATTACAGCCGCTGGGCCAATGACTCCATGCTCCACTCGGTGACCAACTATGAGCTCCATAAGGGTCTCTATTCCGGCCACAACGATTACAACTGCTTTGAGATCGCCCACACCATCCGCAGACAGTCGGAGGCAGGCGGCGGCATCTATAAAAACATCAACCTGTATACCTTTGTGGATAATCATGACGAAAACCGGATTATGAGTAAATTAAACAACAAGAACCATGTGTTCCCTGTATATACCATGCTCTTTACTCTTCCGGGGATTCCTTCCATATATTATGGTTCTGAATGGGGAATCGAGGGCGCCAGGACTTCCACCTGTGACGATATGCTGCGCCCGGCCATTTCTCCGGACCAGTTTGAAGAGCTCCGCACAGAGCTCACCGACCATATCGAGCGGCTTGCCCATCTTCATAAAGACCTGCCGGCCCTGGGCACCGGCGCATACAAAGAGCTGCTCCTTACCAACCGTCAGTACGCCTATGCCCGGTCTTTGGGGGACGAGCATATCCTTACTGCCGTCAATATTGACGACGGACCTGCTTCTTTCTCTGTCCGGCTTCCCATGGGAGGCGGGCTGGTCAGAGATCTTTTTACAGGAGAAGAAATTGCTGTGGCAGACGGCTCCCTGAACCTTTCTCTGGAGCCCTGTGAAAGCAAAATATTAAAGATTGTGGGGTAATTTTTTATGGGGAAAACAACAGGACTCATCACAGAGACAGACTGTTATCTGTTTGGAGAAGGTACACACTATGAGATTTATGAAAAATTAGGGGCACACCCAGTTACCTTAGGAGGAAAACAGGGTGTTTATTTTGCCGTATGGGCTCCCCATGCGGCTTCGGTGGCTGTGACCGGAGAATTTAACAACTGGTCTTGTGACAGTCATCCCATGAATCCCATCGGGACTTCCGGTATCTGGGAAATCTTCACTGCAGATGCTGCTCCCGGCGGACTTTACAAATATGTCGTTACTACATCCATGGGAAAGGTGCTTCACAAGGCGGACCCTTATGCCTCCTGGGCAGAACTTCGTCCCGGCACAGCTTCCAGAATCAGTGCGCCTTCGTCTTTTCAGTGGAAAGACGAGCGCTGGATGGAACGGCGGAAAAACAATCTGCCTACCTTGGCGCCTCTGGCCATTTACGAGGTTCACTTAGGTTCCTGGAAACGGAACGGCGAAGAATTTCTCACCTATAAGGAGCTGGCCAAGGAGCTGGCTGTCTATGTGAAAGATATGGGCTACACCCATGTGGAGATTCTGGGACTGTTGGAATATCCTTTTGACGGTTCCTGGGGTTACCAGGTCACCGGTTACTATGCCCCCACCTCCCGCTACGGGACTCCGGAGGATTTCCAGTACTTTATTGATTACATGCACAGAAAGGGCATCGGTGTGATCGTAGACTGGGTTCCCGCCCACTTTCCCCGCGACGCTCACGGGCTGGCTGATTTTGACGGCTGCCCGCTCTATGAATATGCGGACCCCAAAAAGGGAGAGCATCCCGACTGGGGCACCAAAATCTTCGATTACGAAAAGCATGAGGTTTCCAACTTCCTCATCGCCAATGCCCTCTACTGGGTGGAAAAATTTCATGTGGACGGACTTCGGGTGGATGCAGTGGCTTCTATGCTCTATCTGGATTACGGTAAACAGGACGGCCAATGGATCGCCAACAAATACGGCGGCCATGAAAATCTGGAGGCCATTGAGTTCTTCAAGCATTTAAACAGCATCATGAAGCAGCGGAACCCCGGCAGCATGATCATTGCCGAAGAATCCACGGCCTGGCCCAAAGTCACGGAGCCGCCGGAATACGACGGCCTTGGTTTCACCTTCAAGTGGAACATGGGATGGATGCATGACTTTTTGGAATATATGAAGCTGGATCCTTTTTTCCGTAAGGCCAACCACAACAAAATGACCTTCGGCCTGACTTATGCCTGCAGCGAGAACTTTATCTTGGTCCTCTCCCACGACGAAGTGGTCCACTTAAAATGCTCCATGTTAAACAAGATGCCCGGTTATCATCCGGACAAATTTGCCAACCTGAAGGTAGGCTACACCTTTATGATGGGTCATCCTGGCAAAAAGCTTCTGTTCATGGGGCAGGAATTCGGACAGCTCAGGGAATGGAGCGAGGAGCGGGAGCTTGACTGGTTCCTGCTAAAAGAACCCCTCCATGAAGATCTTAAAAATTATTTCCGGGATCTTCTGCACCTGTATCGGAAGTATCCGGCCCTTTACAGCAAGGATTATGACTGGGCCGGCTTCGAGTGGATCAACTGTGACGACGCTGACCGGAGTATTTTCAGTTTCATAAGAAAAGGATATACCGGCCGGAACAATCTACTTTTTGTATGCAATTTCACGCCTGTGGAACGGCCTGATTACCGGGTCGGTGTGCCGAAAAAAGGAAAATATACCCTTCTCCTGGACAGTAAGCACGGTCTTCTGGATAAAAACCAGCAGAGATTCTTTACTTCCGTGAAAAAAGAATGTGACGGCAGGGATTATTCCTTCTCCTACCCCTTACCTGCCTATGGGGCTGCTGTCTTCAAATTTTAATTCCATACGGGCAAAAACAAGCGGAGGTATGGAGAATCTTTGATTCTCCATACCTCCGCTTTTCACTCTGCTTACAAGGATAATATTTTTCTCAGGCCCTCTGCATAGGAATGAATAACCGGATACTCCCGTTGCTCTTCCTCTTTCTCTCCCGGGTGATACCAGATTCCTCTAAGCCCGTTCCACCTTGCCCCCTCTACGTCTTTTTTGATATTGTCTCCGATAAATACACACTCCTCCGGCCTGCAGCCGGCTTTTTCCACGCACAGCCTGAAAAATTTCTCATCCGGTTTTTCTGCCCCCGCCTCCTCGCTGGTGACAATCCGCGAAAAATAAGTTAAGATCCCAAGCCGCTCCAGCTTCCTATACTGGGCATGGGCATTCTGGTCTGTGCCAATTCCGATACGCACCTGGGATTTCCTAAGTTCTGACAGCAAAACAGGCAGATCCGGCTCCATAACCATGGCATCTAAGAAAGCCGTCTCATAGATCTGATCCATCTGTGCTGCTTTAGTGAGATCTGGATACTGCAGCGCCTCCAGAAAACACTGAAAACGGATCAGACGGTTATGAATCGCCGCGCAGTTGGTTCCCAGGCGGTCTATAATCTTCTGCTGTGTTTCGTCCAGCAGCCGTCTCAGCCTCTTTGGTGCAAGAGAAAACTCTACCTCCCCAAATTTCACCAGTTTCTCCATAGCAGCCGCATGTGCCTGGTCATAGCTGTATAAGGTGTTGTCAATATCAAAAAACACTGCTTTTATCATTTTGCATATTCCTCAAAAAAGTTTTTCAGATTGGTGAGTGCCCGCACCAGAAGCTTGGTATCCTCCGGATTCATCCCTTTCACCAGAGCCTCTGTCATTTTCCGGTGAAATTCCGCATGGTGCTTATAGGCCAGCTTACCTTTTGCCGTCAGCATGATGTAGACCACCCGGCGGTCCTGCTCGCTCCGCTCCCGTTTCACGTATCCTTTTTTCACCAAGCTGTTCATGGAAATGGTCAGAGTACCGGTGGTGACCCGAAGCTGCTTTGCAATCGCAGACATATTTTTGGGTGTTCCCAGTCCGATGGCCTCAATCACGTGCATATCATTATTGGTGAGATCCTGGAAGGTATCTGTGATAATGCTCTTCTCCTCAATATCCATGATATCATTAAACAGTTTCACCAGAATGTGATTAAACGTCGCATAACTGTCCATTTTTCCTCACCATTCCTCATAAATTTTCCAAATTGCTTCTGGTCATAGATTAACACAATTGAGAGAAAATCACAAGTTAATTTCCAATCAGATGATTTTCTACTGATAGGATTCTTCCTCGGGATAATTTCATTCCGCAGCGATTCCTTTTTCCATAAATAATACGGAGGCCGCAGACACTATGTTTTCCCGGTGTACGCTTCTAGGCTCTTTCTTTCTTCAAATATTTTAAGACAAAAACTTTTTGAGAAATCTCTCGCAAAACTTCGTCAAAACCTTCCTGCGCAATGTTGAAGGTAGTGACTTTGAGATAAAATGAGCTACCCCAAAGGTAGAAGTAGACTATTCCATCGACATATGCTATACTACGCTTTAACATGCAATATATAAAATCAAGATTCGTGATTTTCCAAGCAAAAAGGAGTGAAGGCAGATGTTTGTTGAAGGAAGTGTCTATGGTCACCCCGAAGAGCCACGGCTCTATTCTCAGGCGACAGATTATGGCATTCGATGCAAGGTTCAGGATTTGGCAGATATCGTCCAAGGAATTAACCGCTTCTTAAAAAAGAACAAGATTCGCACTGCAGGGTTAGCTGTTCGCTTTGGCGTATCCAACAGCGGATACCAAACCAAAGAAAAATGCTGGACCGAATGGATCATGGATGTGGGGATGGGTTGCCGGAGCCATAATCCACCGGAGCAAGGCGGATACTTCTTCTTCCAGATGATTCCTAACCGTCATTTCCATATTGAAGAGGACGGTTCCGCTCGAGAAGTATATCTTGTCCCAGGCCGAGAGGATCTTCCCTATGTCATTCGGTTGAAAAAAGATCTATACTATCTTCTTCGGAATGGGCAGTTCATTGACTTGGACCCTCCAGAGGACAAAGAAAAACGAGAGGATTTCTTTCAGGCACTCCTGAACAGCATCAATTGCCCTTTGGAAATTCTCCGCCAGTATCAGCCAAATGAGGAACCTCTGGGCTGCCCTCTGTGGGGCAGTTGGTTCTGGAGTAAGGATGGCTGGGTTCAAGCAAAAAATAATTTTCGATAAATGTATTGTGCTTCCAAAGAGTATTCACAAACTGCTCTTTGTCAAACGAATTGACATCATCAAAAACAGCCGGCGCTTTGCCTGCTGTTTTTGATTTCGCTAATGCCATTTCAAATTCTGATTTTCCAGTATGTCAAACCAGAATCTATTTGTCAACCGTCTATCGAAAAATACTGTAATTCCCTAAATTCATCATCCAAAAATTCAAATGTAATTATATGTGTATCATCAAATGATTGCTCAAAGTAATTCACTTGTCCATTGTCATAATTAACAACAGGCTTACCTAATTTTTCTTTCATTTCATCAGAACTGAACTTGCCAAAAACTTCTGTGATATTGGGCATCATAAATTCGATAATCAAATCTAGATGTGCGTTGTATTTTTCAGATATTGTCTTGACCTGTTCCATATACTCTTCCCCTGGCTCGTCATCCCACGCAAAAATCAGTCCATTATACTCAAATATAAATTGTTCTAAATCCTCATTAAATTCCATCATATCTCCCCCAAAAACTGTAATTTTTCTTTTAATATCCAATTGTTTCTATAAGTTATCTATTTTCGTTCATAATATGAGCTCCTGCCAGCACCTTTCTGTTCCAAAATTCCCACTTCACATAATCTGAAAAGTTCTTTTCTAGGTCTATCTTTCAATAATTTATTATATTGCTCACAAAGTTTACACAATACCATAACGCCCCTGGAGTTAACATCAATTTCAGGATAAGGGGCCTTTTCCTTTTTACATACCCCCATAACCTTATCAAAGCCTCTTCCCCAGGATTCAATCTCCCCAGCCTTGTAGAAAACAT
>JAAWBT010000012.1 GCA_022792835.1 Lachnospiraceae bacterium
CAAATAGCTTCTGCATCAAACCCATATCTGTACGCTCCTGCTTTTTTTCTCAAACAGATACCCATAAACACTTGTAAATCTTTTCTATTGTATCACCAACTCTCATTTCATTCAACTGTTTTATTGGCAAAGCGGTTATGCTCAAAGGGTATACCATCATGCATGCGCTTCGTGCGGATAAGCAAGGTATACAAGGTGCACAAACCGACAACACTTTTTTCATATCTGTGAGCTGGCTTTTGCAAAGTTATCCACATTATCCCCAAAAGTTATCCCCAAATATTCTTGACCTTTTCCCTTGATTTTCCACTTATCCCCGAAGTTATCCACATTATCCACATTTTACTCCTCTGTGGACAACCCACATTTTTTAAACATCTGTTTTGTGAACTTATCCAAATTTTGCGTTTTTCAGCTATTTCTCCTCTGTTCCTCTTGACTTTTTCCGCCGTCTCGTTCTTCCATTTTTTACTCTTTACCGACTCTTCGTCCCTTTTTGTCGGCGCATTGTTGTCAAACAATTTCTGTTTTTTTCTTCTTTTGCCTTGTAATTTTTTTATAATATGGTATAATTTTTCTATAATCTACCTTTTTTAAAACAGGATAGGTTCAGGAACATTTTCCCAGAAAATAGTTCCGAAAATACGCAGAAAAAGGAGTTGGTGTTATGCAGTATATCATTACCGGAAGAAATATCGACGTTACCGAGGGCCTCAAAAACGCAATTTACGAAAAAATCGGCAAGCTGGAGCGGTACTTTACTCCTGCCACGGAAATCCATGTTACCTTAAGCGTTGAAAAGGACCGTCAAAAGATCGAAGTCACCATTCCCGTCAAAGGTTCCATTATTCGTTCCGAGCAGGTCAGCAGTGATATGTACGTCTCCATTGACCTGGTAGAAGAAATCATTGAGCGTCAGTTAAAACGCTACAAAACCAAGCTGGTGGACCAGAAACAGAGCGCCGCTTCCTTTTCAGAGGCATATATCGAGGAAGAGGCGGACGAGCCTGAAACAGTTCAGATCGTGCGTACCAAACGGTTCGCTGTGAAACCCATGGATCCAGAAGAAGCCTGTATCCAGATGGAGCTTTTAGGCCACAGCTTTTTCGTCTTCCGAAACAGCGAGACGGACGAGGTCAGTGTTGTATATAAAAGGAAAGGAAACACTTACGGACTCATCGAACCGGATTTCTGATCTATAAGAAAATTTTAAAGCACCTTGCGGGAAATCCTGCAAGGTGCTTTTTACTGCATTTTTACCTACACTGCAAACTGGCTGTTGTAAAGCTTTGCATAGAAACCGTCCTGCTTAAGAAGCTCTTTGTGATTTCCCTGCTCGATGATGCTTCCGTCTTTCATGACCAGGATCACGTCTGCCTCTCTTATGGTTGACAGACGGTGAGCTACGATAAAGCTGGTCCTGCCCTCCATCATTTTCGCAAAGGCCTCCTGGATGCGGATCTCCGTCCTGGTATCAATGGAGGAGGTCGCCTCGTCCAAAATCAGCATGGGCGGCAGGCAGAGCATGACTCTGGCAATACACAGAAGCTGCTTCTGGCCCTGGGAAAGATTATCCCCATCTTCAGTGATCACCGTATCATAGCCCTGAGGCAGACGCTTGATAAAACTGTGGGCATGGGAGGCTTTCGCCGCCTGGATAATCTCTTCTTCGGAAGCCTCCGGCCGTCCCATGGCAATATTCTCCCGGATAGTCCCGTTTCTGAGCCAGGTATCCTGGAGCACCATGCCGTAATTTTCCCGAAGGCTCTTCCTGGTAATTTGCCGGATTTCTTTTCCGTCCACCCGGATTTCGCCGGCGTCCACATCATAAAACCGCATCAGCAGATTGATCATGGTAGTCTTTCCACAGCCGGTGGGCCCCACAATGGCCACCCTCTGGCCCGGCTTCACCTGCAGGTTAAAATCTTCGATTAACTTCTGAGAAGGGTTGTAAGAAAAGAACACATGCTCAATAGAAACATTCCCTTCTGCATCCCCCAAAGTCCCTGCAGCCACCTGGTCGGGAACCTGCGGTTTTTCCTCGATCAATTCAAAAATCCTCGCCGCACAGGCCAGAGCGTTCTGCAGTTCTGTCACCACGCCGGAAATCTCGTTAAAGGGCTTCGTATACTGATTGGCATAGGTTAAGAAACAGGAGAGCTGCCCCACACTGATTCCTCCCCCAATGGCAGAAAGCGCCCCGACAATCCCCACCCCTGTATAAACCAGGCTGTTGACAAATCTGGTACAGGGATTGACCAGCGACGAAAAAAAGATTGCCCGCAGGGAACAACTCTGAAGCCGCCCATTGATCTCATCAAACTGGGCCTTCGTCTCCTCCTCATGATGAAAGGCCTGAACCACCTTCTGATTTCCTATGGCCTCTTCAATGAGGGCCGTCTGTTCTCCCCTGGTCTCTGACTGGAGCTTGAACATGGAATAAGTTTTTTTTGCGATAAAGCTGGCCACAAACAAAGAGACGGGCGTGATCACCACCACCACCAAAGTAATTTTCACATTCACAGACAGCATGAAGCCCAGAGTTCCCACAATGGTCATGATTCCGGTGAAAAGCTGGGTAAAGCCCATGAGCAGACCGTCGGCAAACTGGTCCACATCGGCAATGACACGGCTCACCACCTCGCCGTAGGAATGGCTATCAATATATTTTAATGGAAGGATCTCTATCTTTGCAAAGGCATCCCGCCTGATATCCCGGATCACCCGGTAGGTGATGCGGTTGTTGCACAGATTCATGAGCCACTGGAAAACTGCTGTCAGAGCGATCACAACGGCAATGGTCCGCAGGATCACCCAGATCTCGTCAAAGGCCACGTCTCCCGGTCCAAGGATCTGGTCAATGGCCCGCCCCGTCAAAATTGGCACATACAGGGTAAGGGCCACTGTGACTGCTGCAAAAGCCAAGGACATCAGCACAAAAAACCAATACTTTTTGATATACCGGAGCACTTTTTTCATGGTGCCCTTCTCTGCCTTCTTTTTCTGTTCAGCCATTTGTCTGCACCTCCTTTGGGAACTGGGAATAATAAATCTCCTGATAAACGCCACATTCACGGAGCAGTTCGTCATGGGTTCCGATTCCAGCCACCTCGCCGTCCTCCAGTACAATGATCTGATCCGCATATCGGACGGAGGAGGCCCGCTGAGAGACAATAAACACAGTCAGCCGTTCTTTCATATCCCGGATAGCCATGCGGAGACTTGCATCTGTGGCGAAGTCCAGAGCCGACGCACTGTCATCCAAAATCAAAATCTCCGGTTTCTTCACTAACGCCCTGGCAATGGCAAGCCTCTGCCTCTGGCCGCCGGAAAGATTTTTCCCTCCCTGGGAAACCGGCGTGTCAAGTCCCTGCTCCTTCTTTTCCACAAACTCCTTCGCCTGAGAAAGCTCCAGGGCCTCCCAAAGCTCCTCTTCTGTGGCATCCCCTTTGCCCCATTTTAAATTATCCCGGATGGTTCCTTTAAAAAGTACTGATTTCTGGGGCACCACGCCGATCTTCTCCCGCAGCGCACCGGTTGGATATTCCTTCACATTAACTCCGTCCACCAATACTTCTCCACTGCTCACATCATAAAATCGGGGAATCAGATTGACCAAGGAGGATTTCCCAGAACCCGTGCCGCCGATGACCCCGATGGTGTCGCCCCGTCCGGCCCGGAAGCTCACATGGCTCAGAGACTCAGCCCCCGCGTTTTTATAGTGAAGGCAGGCATCAGAAAACTCTACACATCCCGCCGCCTGCGGCGCCTCCCTCTCCCATGCCTGGGGCGCCATCATGCTGGATTCCGTCTCCAGCACAGAGGCGATCCGCCCGGCACAGGCCAGCGCCTTGGTGATGGTCACAATCAGATTGGCCAACTTGATTAACTCTACCAAAATCTGGGACATGTAATTGACCAGGGCCACCACCTGCCCCTGGCTGATGATTCCGTTATCCACCTGAATGGCTCCCGTCCAGATAAGCACCACCACAGCCCCGTTGATGATCACATAAGTAAGGGGATTCATCAACGCCGAAATCCTTCCGGCAAATACCTGCATTTTCGTCAAGCTCTCATTCCGCTCGGAAAACCGCTCCCTCTCTTCCTCTTCTTTATTAAAGGCCCGAAGGACACGGACGCCTGTCAAATTTTCCCTGGTGATCCCGAGAACCCGGTCCAGCCCCGCCTGTACCTTTTTATAAAGAGGCATGGTGAGCATCATGATCCCAAAGACCACCACAGACAGCGCGGGGATTGTCACCACAAAAATCATGGCTACCCGCACATTGATGGTAAAGGCCATAACCATGGCGCCGAACACAATAAAAGGAGACCGCAGAAACAGCCGCAGAGTCATATTCACGCCGGACTGAGCCTGATTCACATCGCTGGTCATTCTGGTGATCATGGTTGACGTCCCCAGGGTATCAATTTCCGTATAAGACAGCTTTTGAATATGGGAAAATAAAGCGCCGCGGACCCCTGTTGCAAAGCCCACTGCCGCCCTGGCCGCAAAATACTGGGCCGTCACAGAACAGACCAGGCCGATAAGGCCCAGCGCCACCATCACCAGACACATGCGGATCACATAGCCTGTATCCCTGTTTGCAATCCCTCTGTCGATGACCGCCGCCATCACAAGAGGCACCAAGAGCTCAAAAGAAGCCTCTAAAAGCTTAAACAGCGGACCAAGAACGCTTTCTTTCCGGTAATCTTTCAGATAAATCAGAAGTCGTTTCATGCCTTCACCTCAAACTGTTTCCTGAAATTCTGTAACCTGTATACCGCAAAAATCTACGAAAGAAAATCTGCTTTTTTCTAAGCCGGAACCATATGAAAGCCGTTGGTACTTAGAGAATTTCGAGCCTAAGCGAAGAAAGTCTCTTATGTACTAATACGAGCTTTCATGAGCGGAAGCGTGTTCCGGATGGAAAAGAAGCAGATTTTCTTCCTGATTTTGTACCGGACATAAGCTTCAGAAATTCAGGATTATATTTATTGTTGCCTTTTTCCGTTTTTTATACTATCATAAAGAAAACCATATGAAAAATATTATATTTATATAGCATCTATATGATTTTTATATATTTTCTGTCTCTTTTTCAGGTTTTGGACAGGAAGATTTTGAAGGAAGCACGGAGCGTCATTTCACCGAAAGGAGTCTTTTTTATGGATCTGAAACAGCTTGCTTACTTTGTCACTGTGGCCAATGAGGGAACCATCTCGGCGGCCGCCAGGAAGCTCCACATGACTCAGCCGCCTTTGAGCGCCCAGCTCAAGCTTCTGGAGGAGGAGGCAGGCTGTCTGCTCTTTGAGCGCGGCCCCCGCTCTGTCCGCCTGACAGATGCCGGAAAAATGGTCTACGAGAAGGCTTCCGCTCTGCTCCATATGTCCTCTCTTCTCCAGGAAGAACTGAAAGAATACCGGCGCGGCGGACACGGAACCTTATGTCTGGGCATCGTCTCCTCCGTAAGCGGCACACTCTTCTGCCAATGGTTTAAAGATTTTCACCAGCTGCACCCTGACATCCGTTTTGAGCTTTCTGAGGCGGACACTTACCAGCTTCTGGAAAACCTGCGGGATGGCCTCATAGAACTGGCCATCGTGCGCACCCCCTTCCCCACCGGAGATTTTCTGTCTTTTCCTATTAAAAAGGAAGTCATCACCGCTGCCGGACATGCCCATTTCTTTTCTGCCGGACAGCAGATTCCGTGCGCCTCGTCTGAAATCTCCCCCAGGACAGTTTCTCTGGAAGAGCTCTCCCACATGCCTCTGATCCTTTACCGGCGATGGGAAGGGGTCCTGGCCGGAGCCTTTCACAGAAAAAATCTTCCTTTTGAACCTTTCTGTAAAAATGACGATGCCAGAACCACTGCATTCCTGGCTGACTTTGGGGTCGGAGTCGGGATCCTTCCAGAATCGGCCACTCCCCTGATCCAAAACCCAAACACCATCTGGAGAAACATTGAACACGAAGGACTCACTTCTACAATATCCCTGATCCAGAATAAAAATACCGCTCTTTCTGTTCCTGCCAGGACCTTTGCAGAATACCTTCGGACAATCGCTCTCTGAGCGGGACCAAAGCCTGTCAGCCTCGCCGACATCTTTCCCCATGTATAAAAAAGCGATACGGCTTTTCGCCGTACCGCTTCCCATTCGTCTCTTTATCCCATCACGTCCACTGCACAGTAAGGGGTTGTCCAATACATAGAGGAAATCCCGATGCCATGAGCCTCGTCGATGGCATGAATGACCCGGCCACCGCCGATATACAAGGCCACGTGATAAATCCTTCCGCCGCTGGCATAGAAGATCAGATCGCCCGGCTCCACGCTGCTCAAAGGCACCTGCCGCCCATCTCCGGACTGAGCGCTGGAGGTCCTTGACAGACCGTAGCCAAAGTGGCCTAACACACCTCTTGTGAATCCAGAACAGTCCGTACCATTTGTCAGGCTGCCGCCGCCCCACACATAAGGATTACCGATGAACTGTTTTGCATAGGCCACCACAGCTTCTCTGGCTGAGCTCTTCTTCGCCGCTTCTGCCTCTTCCTCACGCCTTTTGGCCTCTGCGATCATTTCCTGCTCTTCTTCCAGAGAAATCGCTTTGTCAAATTTTACATAAACCTGGACATATTGCTCCGCCACATATCCGGTTACCGCATTTCCGTCGTCATCGTCACCCAGAGAAAGCTTCACAAACCCATCTGCCTGTTCCACAACCGTGTACTTCTCACCAGCCCAGAGCGTGGTAATGATATCACTCTCTGTTGTGGGCTCTGTGCGCACTCGGAGGCCGCCTTCCTCCACATAACCAAACATCTTTCCAATCTTCAGAGCAAGCTCTTCTGCTTCCTCCCCGGTAACAAAATATTCCGCCTTGATGTATCCGTCCACAGATCCTGAATGAATCCGGTACCAAGTACCGTCCTCAGCCTCCACCGTTTCCTCAATGGTTGCCGCACAGTTATTATAAATCTTTCCCAGGATCTCTCCATCTGTGCTGGCGGCATCGCGAATATTCACATAATCATCATCCCCATTCACCTGGGAAACCGCCACATTTTTATAAGGAGAAGGAGCCTTGGTCGGAGAAGCCGCCGCCATCTGCACAGCCGCCTGACTCACAGTTCCCTCCGGTCCGGCCGCTTTGACCGACACATTGGAAGCCGCTGTCAGAGAAGCCGCCCCTACCGTCACTTTATTCGCTGTCGTTCCCTCAACTGCCATTCCCTCTGCCTTCTCCGGCTCCTGTGCCGCCTTGACAGTTTCTTCTGGCAATGCTTGAGTCTCCGGCACAGCCGTCGTCTCGTTTTGTGTCTGTTCTGTATCATTTGAAGGGGCAGACTCCTCTGTCCTGGGCGCCACTGTCACCAGACTTGTCGCCCCAGGCATGGCAAAAACCGTCGTGCCCATGGCCATCACCGCACATACGCAGCCTACCGCTACCAATTTTCTCGTTCTTCTCATAATTTCCTCCAAATCGCTGCTGTACTTTGCCGTCATTTGTTACAATTTTGTTACAATCATGTTTTTTATTATATCAAGCACAGGGAACCTTGTCAACCCTGTGCGGCCAGACAGAAAATTTAAACGCTCCCATGTCATTCCTGTACGATAAGGAAGCGGTACGACTCACTGCCGTACCGCTTCGTACCTGCATATTTATCTTCCCTGTAAAAGCCTCAACCCACACAAACTTTAGAAGAGGGATACTGCCGTGTATACCCTTCCCGTATTCAGGCCGGTGATACCGATTCCCTGAGACTCGTCAATGGCATGAACGATCTGACCGCCGCCAATATAAATTGCCACATGATAAATGCTTCCGCCGTTTGCATAGAAGATTAAATCGCCCGGCTGCAGCTCTCCGACAGAAATGGTTCTGCCTGCGCTCGCCTGTGCCCGTGAAGTTCTAGGAAGAGAAATCCCAAATTTCGCGTACACGCCTCTTGTAAATCCAGAGCAGTCAGTACCGCCGGACAGGCTGTTTCCGCCATATACATAAGGACAGCCCACAAAAGTCTTCGCATATGCTACGACTGCATCTCTGCTGGCATTGGATACCTCCGGAGCGGGAGCTTCCGGTTCAGGAGCCCGAGTCTCAGGCGCCTGAGTTTCGGGAGCTGAAGTCTCCTGTCTTTCAGGCTCTTCATTCCTGGAGGAAGACTCTTCTCCGCGGTTCTCTCTCTCCTGCTCTTTCACTCTCTCAAGCTCTTCCTCTGCCTCTTTGGCCTCTTGCTCAAGTCTGGCCTCTTCTTCCAGCTTAGCCTGCTCTTCCTCGAGAGAAATGGCCTCGTCAAATTTTACATATGTATTCACGTACTCTTTCGCAACATACCCTGCCACGTCATTTCCGTCGTCATCCTGTCCAAGAGAAAGCTTTACGAAATCCTCCTCCTGCTCCATCACAGTATAAATGTCACCCTGCCACAGAGTGTCAATCACACCGCTCTCTGTTGTGGGCTCTTCCCTCAGCCTCAGACCGCCCTCAGATACCTCTGCATAGCTCTTGCCAATTTCCATGGCAACCTGCTCTGCCTCATCGCCGGTCACAAAATAATCGGCTTTCATATATCCTTCCACAGAACCAGACTTGATCTTGTACCAGTCGCCGTCCTCTGCGGAAATGGTATCTACGATCGTGGCCGCACAGTTGTTATAAATCTTTCCGACCACTTCCGCTTCTGTATTTGCGTCCGTTCTGATATTCACATAGCCTTGATCGTCGCCGACCCGGGACACTGCAATATTTTCATAAGGAGATACTTCCTTTTCCTCTTCTTCCACCTGCTGCGGCTCTTCCTGTGCAGGCGCCGGAGCCGGACTGCTCTGCAGGTAATCCTTTAATTCATTTTCCGGATTCTCTGTCCCAGCATAAAAATTATTCATTGCCACAGAAAGACCTGCCACTGCGGAATCAATCTCAACCTTATTTGCTGCCTTCGCAGGAGAAGCTCCCGCTATCATTACAGATGCACACACACAACCTACTGTGACTAAAATTCTGTTTCTATTCACAAATACAACCTCCAGTATTCCCTGCCATTTGTTACGAATTTGTTACGTCTGTAACCATTATAGCCCCTTATCTGACTGCTGTCAACCGCTTTTCTCCTAAAAAACCAACCATATCTTCCCAAATCAGCCGGAACTAACAGGTTTTTTCTCTGTTTTGTAATATTTTTGTCATATTTATGTAAGGGGTATAAAACCCGTCACACGTCATAAATTATATCAATTCATCCATACTGTGTCAATATTTTTGTAATAATTTCTTGGATTTCCCGGCATACACACTGCTATTTTGAAACTATCTGCCGCAGCATCGTTTCGCCACTTTCCTGATATACTCCGGCGTAGTCCCGCAGCATCCCCCGATGATGTCAGCCCCGGCCTTCACCAGCGTTTCCATATGAAGAGCAAATTCATCAGCTCCCATAGAATAAACGGCATCGCCTGTATCGGTGATGGTGGGCATCCCCGCATTGGGTTTCACCACTACAGGAACTTTCACCGCCTCCTTGATATTTCGAACCACGGCCTCCAGGCGGTCCGGCCCCACAGAACAATTGATCCCAACCGCATCTGCTCCCATTTCAGAGAGAGCCGCTGCCGTCTCAAAAATATTTCCGCCGAAAAAGAGACTTCCGTCAGATTCAATAGTCAAAGAACACAGTACAGGAAGATTGCAGACAGCCCTGGCCGCCTCCAGGGCCGCCATGGTCTCTTCCTGGCCCAGCATGGTTTCTACCATCAGAAGATCCACGCCTGCCTTCGCAATAATTCCGATCTGTTCTTTATAGATTTCCAGCAGCATCCCGTAATCCTCTGCCGTCTTTCCTGTGGTGGTCAGGTCTCCCCCCACCAAAAAGTCCTCTCCCACTGCTTCTCTGGTAATCTCCACCAGCCTCCGGTTGATCTCTTCGATCCGGTCCCCAAGCCCCCGGTCCTCCAGATTCATCCGGTTAGCAGAAAAGGTCGGCGCCAGCACAATCCTGGAACCTGCTTCCTTGTATCCCCGCTGCAGATCAATCAATACCTGGGGATGTTCACAGATCCATTCCTCAGTACAGACGCCCCTTGGCATCCCCGCCGCCATCAGATTGGAACCTGTGGCCCCGTCTAAAAGCACAATCTCCTGTCTCACCAGCGCACGAAACTCTTCTCTAGTCATGATTGTTCTCCTCTTCCTCTGCAATCGCCAGAAAATCTTTGTCCTTATTTTTCAGCCGGGGAATGAACCTCCTTGCAAAGCTTCCTTTTCCCCTGTTCTTCACATAAAAAAATCCCACCGTGGAAAAGACCACCGCTCCGATAAAATTCACAAACAGATCCTTCATGGTATCATAAAGCCCAATGTCCAGATACCCGCCCAGCCCCAGGCTCTGCCCGTCTATGGCCATATCCTGAATCCCGCTTATGACTACAGGCACATTGGCTCCATCCGGATTCAGCACGACGGAACTGATGGTATGGAGAATCGTATCCTTCTGCATATCCAGATGAAAGAACATGTCCATTCCCCACTCAAAAAATTCCCACAAAACACCAATGGTCATGGAAAAACAGAAAGCCACCACTGCCATAAAAACTGGTGACAGCTGGAAGGAAAACCGTTCATGACGGTTTAAAATATCCACCAGGGAAAAACCGATAGCTGCCATCAAAAATCCATTCATGGTATGGAGAATCGTATCCCAGGCCGGAATCCGCAGGTAAAACGCATTGATCTCTCCCAGAATCTCTGCTGAAAAGATAAACAACAGCATAATGATTTCAAGTCCCGTCGGGAGCTCTACTTTGATGGTTACCTGCACCAGACTGGGCACCACCAGAAGCAGCAGTGTCAGAAAGCACACATACACATTTTCGTAGTTCTTATTAAAAAACTGCAGAATTATGGTCACAACCACCAGAAACCGTAGTATGGAAAAGACCAGAAAAGAACTCTTGTGCTCCCGCAGCTCCATCCCCAGCGCTTTTTTCCAGGCTTCCCATTTCTGTTTCCATCTGCCGCTCTTCTTTTCCTCCCTCTGTTCCCTTGTCCGCTTATGTCCCTTTTGTTGTCCCTGTCTTTGTTCTTCTGTCATATGTTCTCCCCGTTCTTATGTCCTACTCCTGCCCTCCTATTGTAACCCCATTCTCCATGCCTTGCAAGTCTCAAGTTTCCCCATTTACCCGTTCCAGCTCCATTGACATTCTTCAGCTTTTGGTCTATTCTAGCTTCAGGTTGCCGGGGGAGACAGCCAAGCTCTCCCCGATAACATTACATTTTTATAGAAGGAAAGGATGCCATCATGTCCATATACATTGATTCTCATCTGCACACCAGCTTTTCTGCCGACTCCGACACAGACCCCAGGCTCCAAATCGAGCAGGCTATTTCCCTTGGAATGCCTGTGTTGTATATCACGGACCACCAAGACTTTGACGGGCCTCCTGATATCATGGACTTTACCTTTGACACCAAAACCTACTGGAAAACGCTTCTTCAACTGAAAGAGGAGTACCATGACAAAATTGAGATTCGAATCGGCGTGGAGCTTGGCCTCCAGGCGGACATTCCTACCAACCTGACGGCCTATGCCGCTTCCTGGCCCTTTGATTTCATCATCGGCTCCACCCATTTCTGCGACGGGATGGATCCTTATTATCCGGAATTTTATGAAGGGCGCAGTGAAGAAGCCGCTTACCGTTCCTATTTTGGGCAGGAGCTTAAAAATCTGGCTGCCTGGAACTGCTTTGACGTGGCCGGCCATCTGGACTATATTGTCCGTTACGGCCCCAACAAAAATGCTTTTTACAGTTACCGGAAATATCAGGATATCTTTGACGAGATTCTGAAAGGACTCATAGAGAGGGGAAAGGGGATTGAGTGCAACACAGCCGGATTTAAAGCCGGCCTTGGACATCCTCATCCCACAGAGGAATTCTTAAAACGCTACCGAACGCTGGGCGGTGAAATCCTGACACTTGGCTCTGACGCCCACCGCCCGGAACATGTGGCTTTTCATTTTGACCACATCGGTGAGCTCCTGAAAAGCTGTGGTTTCCGCTACTACACTGTATTCAAAAATCGAAAACCTGAGTTTCTTCCCTTATAATATAAAATCCGAAAAATGCTTCCTAAAAAATAAATGGTTTAACGAAACTCCCAGACCGTGTTCCTTGGCAGACCACAGGAGCACTGTCTGGGAGTCTTTCAATCAAATTCTAAAAATCCTGCTTTCTTCTCTATACTTTACAGGTCACAGACCGTCAAACCCTCACATGACTCCAGGGCTTCTTCATTTCCCACGACGCACACAGCCCCTTTCTTTCCCAGTTTTTCCAGGATATCCTGCCATTCAAGCAAAGACGCGTGGTCTGTGGACAGCATTTCCCTGCGCTGCTTTTTCATCTCTTCTTCTGTGAGGCCGGCGAACCACAGGCTGTCTGCCGCCATTCCCTCTTCTCCCGGGGTACGCAAAGGTTCAATGGCCGCTATGGCAGAAAGGATGAATTTGTCCAACTCCTCCCCGCTCTTACAAAATTCTTCTACAAAAGCCGCCATCTTTTTATAAACAGACAAGGTCCGCTCCGGGGAGGGATCCCGGTAGGAATAGCAGAACATGCCTCCCTCCTGCCTGACGGAGAGCCCGGTCCCATAGGCTCCTCCCTGGACCCGGACCTCACTCCACAGATATCCCAGGGAAAGAATATGGGCCGCAATCCTTAAACTTCCCAAAAAGTCTTTCCCAAAACCAGACAGGTGGCCCCCCTGAACAGCATAAGCAACCGGCGCAGGAATGCGGATCCCCATCCGTTTCGGAAGCTCTGACTGATAAGCCGCGCTCTCCGGCAATCCCCCGCCTTCCGGCAGTGCAGCCAAAAGACCAGAAAGTGGAATCTCTTCAGTCGCAGTCACACTGACCGTCAGACCACTTTTACAGATACACTCTTTTCCGACTTTTTCGACCAAGGACAAAAATCCTTCGATCTCCTTATCAAAATCCTTTGCGAAGCGATGGAGGAACTGTAAAAATGTATACCCGCCGAGCGCCTCCGTCGCCGCCCCCCTGGCTGTATAATGGGACTGGACCGCAGCCATTCCCAGAGCATGCCCATTTCCGATGGCTCCCTGTTTAGCAGATTCTTCCGTCTGGAGGACGATCTCCTTTATCTTGTCTTTCTGGTCAAATTTTGTCCTGGTCAGCAGCTCGATCAGCAGCTTTTCTGCTTCTGGAAGACTCTCCTCCAAAATCCCGGCGTGAACGCTCAGACGCGGGGTACAAGTTTCCCTTTCCTCCTGTTTTCCATAGGCAAATACTCCAAAATTCAGACTTCCAATATGGGTCTTGATCGCCTGCTGCAATTTGGAGACACTGTAATTTTCCGTAGGCAGCTCTCCAAAGAGCGCCGGAAGCAGGGACAGCTTCGTAAGCTCTGAAAGTCTGAAATTGGTCAGAGGGAAATACAGCGACAGGTACACAATCCCGTGAGTCGGAACAGGATGATAAAGCACGGTAACTCCCTGCTCCTTCTTTTCTATGGTTTTTGTATATTCCGGCGCTTCTCCTGCCTCACTTAAAGAAAGGGTTGGAATTGAAGCGGCGGCCTCCAAAGAATCCGGCTCTGTCTGCCATCTGAGAAGCGCCTCATTTTCCGCCTCCAGATTGTCTCGTTCCTCTCCTGTAAGGGCAGCATATTCCGCCCGGACCTGCTCTTCCTCTCTTTTCATCTCCTCTGTTCCCAGAGTCGTAGAGGGCAGCATATGGAGGATGGAGCGCCCCTTCTCTTCCTCCAGAAGCTCTCCGAGAAGCCTTTCAAAACCACCGGTTCCCACCAGTGCTCTGAGGGCGGCGATCGCCTCGTCATAGACCAGACCGGACAGAGGATCCCCCCCATAAAGCCAGCTGTTAAAAGAAGAAATCGCCCGGCCAAGGCCCTGGGGCTCAGACATTTGCCTGCAGCGATAGGCAAACCGGTTAATGGAAGCCTGCAGTGCTCCTTGGTCCAGCCCTTCCTGGACCAGAGCGTGGACTTTATTTTGGATGACTGCCTTAAGCCTCTCGCTGTCTTCATCCTTCATTCCACGGATCACCAGCAAAAGATACGGCTGTTTGACACTGTCCATCACTGCCATTTCCACATCTTCCGCAAGCCCGGAGGAGAGAACTGCCCGTTTTAAGGGAGACTCGTTGGAGTCTGCCAGCACATCACAGAGAATCTGAGCGGCAAACAGCTTATTGCGCTCCTCAAAGCTTCCGATGATCTTTCCAAAGACCAAGGCTGCCTTATTCCCCTTTGCCTCCTCTTCTGTAATCTCATAATACTCCGTCGCTTCTTTCGTCACAGGTACCTGATCTGGAATGTCAAAAGTTTCCGTCAGCCTCTCGTACCTGTCAAGATAGGAATCAATCACTGACAGAGTTTTTTCTAAGGGAACAGACCCGTCCAGGAAAAATCTTGCGTTGGAGGGATGGTAAAACTGTTTATAGGCTGAGGCAAATTTCTCATATGTAAGATCCGGGATTTTGGCAGGATCGCCGCCGGAGTTGAACCTGTAACAGTTATCCGGGAAAAGCAGACGACAGATCCCCTGCTCGATCCTGTCGTCAATCCCCGCCATGGCGCCCTTCATCTCATTAAATACCACCCCTTTGTAATAGGGCTCTCCATTTTCCACATCCATATGGATCCCCTCCTGGAAGAAGATATTCCTGTCCGTCAAAAGGCGGGGCGCAAACACGGCATCCAGATAAACACTCATCAGATTCAGGAAATCTTTTTCATTACAGCTTGACACTGGATACACCGTCTTGTCCGGATAGGTCATGGCATTCAAGAACGTGTTCATGGAACTTTTCAGCAGATCCACAAAAGGCTCCTTCACCGGATATTTTTCTGATCCGCACAGAACAGAATGCTCCAGAATGTGAAACACTCCTGTACTGTCTTTTGGCAGTGTCTTGAAGCCCACCATAAACAACTTGTTTTTCACCTGATTGTCCATAAAGCAAAGTTCGGCCCCGGTCTTGTCGTGGGTCATTTCCACCAGAGTCCCCTTTAATTCTTTGACTTCACGGACTCTTGTGACCGTGAAACCACAAATTTTTGTGCCTTCCAGCAATTTTTCCATATAGATTCCTTTCTTCCTGAAATTCTGTATATTTTCCTATTTCTCAGAACTTTTTATCATCTGTTCTGCCAAATATTTTACAGCGGAATGGACGGCAATGTTTCCTTCCCCCACAGCCTTTGCGATCTGGTAAGGGACGCCAGTGCAGTCTCCGGCAGCGTAGCAGCCTTTTATGTTGGTC
This sequence comes from Lachnospiraceae bacterium, assembly GCA_022792835.1. Lineage (GTDB taxonomy): Bacteria > Bacillota > Clostridia > Lachnospirales > Lachnospiraceae > Lientehia. The sequence goes on from JAAWBT010000012.1 coordinate 15,311, forward strand.
TCCATCTTCCGATTGACCGCCACATGACCATCCTCCACCGAAAGTCCCCGGAGCAAAACAGCCGGGGAAACAGATTCCTTCAGGAAAAACACGCCGTCCACAGAAATCTCCGTTCCGTCTTTTAAGCAGATGCCGCTCACCCGCTCTTCGCCAAGAATTTTCGTCACAGGCCCTGAAAGCTTCTCTGTATCTTTGGCGGCAAAGCTGCTGTTTTTAAACAGAGGCCGGTAGTAGATCTTTCCGGCAAGCTCTGCCAGATAAGAAACCTCTTCTTCCATTTCTACATTATCACAGATGACTGCAATTGTTTTTCCTTTATACAAATTTCCGTCACAGGTGGCACAATAGCTCACCCCTCGTCCAAGAAGCTCCCGTTCCCCGGCAATCGGCCGCACAGTCTCCACCCCTGTGGTAAGGATCACTGTTTTTGCATAAAATTCATCCTGATCCGCCAGCAGGGCGAAATAATTTCCCATATTGTAGATTCCGGTGATCCGCTTTTCCGTGATCTCAATGTCGGCCTTAGAAAGCTGCACTGTAAACATCCCGTGAAGCTCCATGCCGCCCACATCCGCAATCCCCGGATAATTTGAAATGCACTCGGAACGGCGTACCTTGTCGCTGAGGGCTGCCGTCCCGAAAAGATAATAGCTCTTATTCCTGATCTTCGCATTGAGGGCCGCCGAAATCCCTGCCGGGCCACTGCCCACAATCGCAATATCCACAATATTCATATCCAATCTACCTCCCATCCCCTGACGGGCCAAGTCCAGCCTGCCCCCAGGAGCGTACATTATGAGTTCCGGGTATCCATTCCCCGCCAGATAATCTGCCCCCGGCATATTCACAAGCCGAAAGCCCCGGCCCCAAAATTACAGGCCTCCTTCATAGAATATACCTATTTCCATAAAATAGTCAATATGTCCCTGTCTATCGTGCAGTGAAACCTGTCTATTTTGTCCGTTTTCCCTGTTTTTTGGCAGAGCCCCCCGTATATCTAGTTTCCTTTCCCAAATCCATCCTTTCTCTTCGCCACACTGTTGGTATCTAGAGAATCCCGGAACACAAAGAACCGGTCATAGAGAAATTCCAGCACAAAATTGGCTACCATATTGAGGACGGTCACCAGATATTCATTCCAGAAAAGCTCCTCTGCCAGATAATTTCCCATAACCGTGGAAACCGGCGTAAACACACAGTAGAAAGCCGCCACCTTGACCATTGCCGCCGGGATATTGTTCGCCGACTGGAAGGTGTAGCGTCTGTTCAGAGTAAAATTCCAGAGCACCGACAAACCTAAGGCGATCAGATAACAGGGCCAGTAGCTCCACCCGGAAAGCTCATTGAGCAAGGTGAAAGCCGCGATCTCTATAACTCCTGCCGAGACAGAAAAAGCTAAAAACTTTAAGGAACGCAACAGTTCCTTTTTTCCGCTGCTTTTCATATGGACTCCTCCCTCCGCCTTGCCCTCCCAAGCAAATGATAGTTCTTTTTATTGGCCCTGTAAAGCCCTTTAAACACCGGGTAATACTGATCGTAAACGGCTTTTTCCTCAGGTCTTGGCGCAAACCGCTCCTTCACGGAAATAAAAGCACCGACCTCTTCCAGATTCGGAATCAGTCCAAGCCCCACCCCTGTCACGGCTGCTGCCCCCACAGCTCCCACGTTCTGCGGGTTCTCCACCACCTCTACCATTCTTCCAGTCATATCCGAGAGCATCTGGGCTGTCACCGGAGAAAGGGCCCCGCCGCCCACAAACCGGATCACCTGAGCCGTCTTCGTCTTCTTGTCCTGACATTCTAACATCCACCGCAGATGATAGCAGATCCCCTCCAGCACCGCCCGTATCAGCTCACTTTTTCCCGTCTCCAGACGGATCCCGAAAAATACGCCTGCCGCCTCCGGATCCTCAAAGGGACAGCGGTTTCCATGGAGCCAGGGTGTAAAGATCACTCCGCCAGCCCCCGCCGGAACCTTTGCCACAGTCTCTGTCATATAATCATAGAGACTCCGGTAAGCCCCTTCAATCCCCTCTGTCACCTGTTTCTTTTCCAGATAGACACCGATCTCATCCAGAGCCAGATGATCCTTCACCCACTCCAGGCATTTCCCCGCTGTCTCCATCTCCGCAAAATAATTGTACTTCCCGCTCTGGGCGCCCACAATGGCGGCAATCATGGCCGACACATCCACCATCTGTTTCTCTGTGACCGTTATCACCCACCCAGAGGTCCCGCAGTAAATATGAGTGTCCCCCACTTGGACACATCCGGCGCCCACGCCGATCAGAGATGCATCCCCGCCTCCGCCAAAAACAGGAATCCCTGCAGGAAGGCCAAGCTCTCCCGCAGGCTTCCCCAAAAGGCAGCCCGCCTCTTCTGAAGACTTTATGATTCTTGGCAGATGGGACATCTGAATACCGAACATGCTGCAAAGCTCCCTGCTCCACCCTTCTTTTCCCTTCCTGGTATCATAGAGCAAAGTCGCATAGGCAGAATCCTCTGTCATCACAAATGTTCCTGTCAGACGGCAGATCAGATACTCTTTCACATCCAGCCATTTATATGCCCTGGCAAAATTCTCCGGCTCATGGGCCTCCAGCCATTTATATTTCCACATGGGATCTTTCACGCTGGTGGATACAGCCCCCGTGACCCTGAGGCTCTTTACAAGCTTCCTTACATTGGCTCCTGCAATTTTAAACCCATGGGCAATCCCTTTTTTGATCTCCCCCACTGCCCGCTGATCCATATAACTCATGGGGCGGTGTACCGGGACACCGGTACGATCCACCAGCACAAGGCCCTGCATCTGAGAGCAGAAAGAGATTCCCGCAACCTCCTCTGGCCTTACTTTTGTTTTTGAAAACAACTCTTTGGTGGTTGCGCACATGGCCTCCCACCACTCTTTTGTATCCTGCTCTGCCCCGCCGTTTTCCAGTATATACAGACCGTAGCCTCTGCTCACTCCAGCCACAAGTCTGATCTGCTCTTCAATGGAAAACAGACAGGTTTTCACCCCTGTCGTCCCAATATCATACGCAAGTACATAAGCCATAGCATTTCCCCCTCACAAGTTTCCTTCCTCCGTCCCGCTTTCAAAAGCTGTCTCACTCTGCCCTATCGTAAAGGCCGATCCAAAAAATTTAAGCAGCTCTTTCCGGACATACTCATCCTGGTCTGGCATGTCCTTTCCACAATAGATTCGAAACCGCTCTCTGTAATAATCGCAGGTATAAGAAAACTGCATCATCATCAGGAGATTGTCAAAAAAGAAAGCAAACAGCCTGGCGTCAATGTCTCGTCTCACAGTCCCGTCTCTTTTCGCCGTCTCAATAAAACCAGTATACAGTCTGGCTGTCAGCCCCTCTATCTTTTCCACCAGCTTTTCTCCGCCAGGGACGCCCCCCGCTGCCAGCCGGTTATACAGACGGATACAGTCCCTCTGCTCTCTGGCATATTTCTGCAGTCCCCGGATCAGACGATCTGCATAAACCATGAGGCAGTCCTTTGGTTCCGCCACATCCATAAGCGCCTGATCCAAATCTCTCATGCACGTTTTCAGGCAGGCCAAAAAAAATTCTTCTTTGTCTGCATAATACTTATACAATACTCCTACGCTGATTCCTGCCCTTCCGGCAATGACACTCATGCTGGCATGATAAAACCCGTGCTCTGCAAACTCAGAAATGCCAGCCCTTAAAACCTCCGCCAGTTTTTCTTCTGTCAGCTTTTTCAGCATGTTCTGTCCTCCTCCGATTGTTTTTCCCCCTTATCGGAATCGTCTTACACTCTATCCTTCTTTTTGGAATACTTCCTGATATAAATTAACCTCTGCAGCCGGGCATCCGCTTCCCCCAGGGGCAGACAGCGATTCCTGGCAAAATCCTCTCTGCTGTCAGCTCCGGCTTCCAGACCTGTGTTCCACGCCCTGGCCAAAAGTCCGGCTTCACAGCCTTTTTTCAGAATCATCCGCACTGCCTCCACATCATCGGCTGTTTTTCCGGTACAAAGAGCCCCCGCTCCCCGGATCAAAAGGGCATTTCTCCCTCTGACCGCCTTGCCGATCTTTTCTGGAGAGGCACCCGAAAACCGCAGGCTGCACCCCGCGATCTGTGCCAGGTCATCCAGATAAGGCGGCAGCGTCTCTTCCAGACGGCAAAAGGCCGTGACAGAGGAAGCCGCCTCCTGCACAATGTAGCATGCATCGCTGTTTTTATAAATCTCCCCGTGAATGGCCGCCGCCAGAGGAAGCTCCTCCGACCGGGCAGCCACTTCATAAACCTGCCGCTTTCCATCCAGAAGAAGGCAGAACCTCCCGCCTTTTCTCTGGCTTCTCCCAAGCTTCAAAAGTTCCGACATTCCACCAGGAAGGATATCCCCGAAACTTTTCCCCCCAAAAAGCTGCATAAGCTGCCCGTCACAAACCCGCTCCAGCTCCCTGGCTACCAGAAACGCCTCTGTATAATCTTTCCCCATGCAGAGCGCTCCGTGGTTTTTAAGAAACACTGCAGGAGCCCCAGGCACCCGCCTGATTTGTTCCGCCGCTGCCTGCCTCAGTTTCTTTGTGGACGGAAGCCCATACTCCGCACAGGGAATCTTCTCTCTCAATATGGAACTGTCTTTGCCCGTCTCCAGAGACTCACCGAGAATCCCGAATACGGATGCCTTATCCTGATGAGTATGAATGACAAAATTCACCTCTGGCCGGAGCCTGTAAGCATCCGCATGAATTCCTTTCTCACTGGAAGGTTTCCGTCTCCCCTCATAAGAACCATCCCTGATATTGACGATAACCAGGTCTTCCGGTCCCATGGCGTCATAGTCCAGCCCGCTTGGCGTAATCACAAAGCGGGTGTCTGAAATCCTGGCGCTCAGATTCCCCCAAGTCCTGACAATCAGCCCCTCCCGCTTCAAGCGCCATCCCGCTTCCACCACCAGCTTTCTCGCTTCCTCCTCTTTGTATGCCACCTCTCTACCTCCCAAACTGTCGGATTTTCGCAGTATCTCTCCTCATCCGGAGGAAAATACCTGCCCTCTCTCCAGGTTTATCTCAGATCATGTTTATCAATCTTCCCACACCCTGCAAACACCCGCTCAAATCGGTCCAGCACATCGTCGATCATTTCCTCCGTATAAGCCGCGCTGGTGTAAAGCCTGGAGCCGGCCAGAGTCACGATTCCCTCTGCCATATAAGCGGCTCCCATGTGCTCCATCTCCTTCTGGCGGATTCCTGTCTCCTTGAGAACCTTTGGCACCCTCCAGAGCCTTTTCCAGTCTACCGTAAAATGCATGGTTCCCACACTGTCCAGATGACAGATAGAGCCCTGGTTAAAGGCCACAAAAGGCAGTTCGTATTTTTTGATCCGTTTTTTTAAGCCCTCTGTCAGCCGGTCTCCCATGCGGCCCGCCTTCTCACAGGCATTTGTCCGCTCAATCTCACAGAGAGTATAATACCCAGCCACACAGGAAATTGGCGTCGCCGCCATGGTTCCGCCGCACATGGCCTTTTTCACTTTTTTCCCAGAAGAATCCAATCCTGCACCCAGATGTGCCATACAGTCTCCATGGCCGCCCACGCCTCCGGCTCCGGGGTATCCTCCGGCCACAATCTTTCCAAATACCGTCAGGTCCGGGTCCACGCCAAAATAGCTCTGGGCCCCGCCCGGTCCGATACGGAAGCCGGTCACTACCTCGTCAAAGATTACCAGCGCACCGTATTTATGGGCCAGCCACACAGCCCCCTGAATAAATTTTTTCGACACTGGCCTCGTGCCGCTCTCCGGCCCCACCGGTTCCAGATAAACGGCCGCGGTCCCTCCTGTGAGCCGGTTCCTCTGAAGTTTCCGTTCCAAATCCTCAAGGTCATTGGGGAAAAACTCATCTGTATGTTTAAACACGAAACCAGGCACGCCTTTGGACATGAGCCCCTTTGTTCCAGGCACCCGCATCCCGTAGGCAAGCTGGTCTGACCAGCCGTGGTAGGCCCCGCCCATTTTCAGAATATTTTTTTTCCCTGTTTTCAGTCTTGCAATTCTGGCCGCACACATACAGGCTTCCGTACCGGAACCAAGCATCCGGAACTTCTCCACAGAAGGGACCATCTCCGAAATCTTTTTTGCCAGCTTATATTCATACTCATGGAACAGCCCTGTAGACGGCCCACAAGTATTCAAAAGTTTTGTCACCTGTTCCCGCACTTGCAAAACATTGCTTCCGAGAATCGTCGGCCCCCCGGCCTGTAAAAGATCATAATACCAGTTTCCGTCGATGTCGTAGAGTTTCGCTCCCTCCGCCCGCTCGATTACAATGGGAAAAGGATAATTAAAAGCCAGATTGTGCTGCACGCCCCCTGGAATCACCGTTCTCGCCTCTTCGATCATCTCTTTCGATTTTAAGCAGCGCTTATTGAAATAGTCTTCCACATAGCCGCTCAACCGGTCTCTTTTTATGGAATAGACCGGCTTCTCTATCAGCTCGTCCAGCTCCTTTGTCACGGCCTCTGCATCCAGATACCGGTCAATTGCAAATCCATGATATGCCATAATACACCCTCCTACCTATTTTCTGTGAAGCTGTGTCTTCTCAGTCGACGCCATAAACTGACGAATCTGTTCCTCCGACTCAATGTAAAGGTGAGCCCCGATCCCCTGGGAATTAAGCGCTCCGGCGCCGCAGGCAAATTCTGCACATGCTTCCGGCTCCATTCCTTTTAAAAGGCCGTGGAGAAACGCCGCCACGAAATTGTCCCCACAGCCGGTGGTATCCACCGGAGTGATTCGATAGGGGTCGGTAAAAAACCGTCTCTCAGCATTCTTAAAAAAACAGCCCTCCGCCCCCATTTTAAGCACCACATTTTTTACCCCGGCCTTCAAAAAAGCATCTGCAATGGCATCCGGCTCTTTCTCTCCCGTCACATAGACCGCCTCGTCATAGCTGGGCATCAGATAATCCGTATAGGGATACACACTGTCAATGGCGTGGGCTCCCAATCCAAGGGTATCAAAATTCATGTCAGCCAGGGTAATGGCCCCCTCCTCCTGTGCCTTTTTAAAAATCACAGCCAATCCGCCTGTATCCAGTTCTCCCAAAGCATAAATACTGCCTGCCGTCACGGCCCTCGTCTCCTCAAAAACCGACAGGTCGATATCTGACATTTTCAGCATAAAATTTTCTCCTGGTCCAATCAGGAAAGAATGATCTCCATTTTCTTTCACTACCACCACTGTGGAAAAGGTCTTGCAATCATCCGGTCGGATCAGAAGAGAGGTATCCACTCCCTCTCTGGTCAGGTCCCCATAGATCATATCTCCCACATTCCGGTTGTCCAGCCTGGTCAAAAGGGCGGAACGATTGCCCAGTTTCGCCAGCATACATGCCTCATTAACTGCATCACCGCCAGAGGCCAGAAGCACTTGCCCCGCCATGATTGTATCCGTATCTGCTGTCAGTGCATTCTCCGGTATATTTGTCACCATAATGTCCTGCACCACCTGGCCGATGCAGATCACATCATATTTCTTCTGATTACTCATTGCTTCCCCTCACTTTCCTTGTATTTCCTCAGTTCCTTCACTATTATCGTCTCGCTGTTACCAGTTTACTACAAGAGTCAATACTTCGCAATCTGCTCTTTCACCGCGGCAAGTCATTTCCAATAATATAGATTCAGAGACGCCTTTCCGGGGAAAAGCGTCCCTGAATCCCATCCTTCCTCTTCTCCTGTCTGTATCCAGGCTCCACTGCTAAAATTCTGCCGCAGAGGCCCCTTACACCCGGAATCTTCCCAGAATATCCAGCTTGTTGAGAGCCACCTTTTCCACAGCCTCCCTTGCTGCTGCCATGACTTCAATCACATCACAGCCAAGGCCCTTTTCTGTCAGCATATCATACATGGCTTTCTTATAAGCGTCAAAGAAATCTGTACCCACGTTGAGCTTTGCAATTCCCAGACGGACCATCTCTTCCACATCCCCATCCGGTGTTCCAGAGCCGCCATGAACAACGATGGGACAGCATACCGTGTCGATCAATTCTTTCAAAAGATCAAAGTTGATCTTCGGGGTATGGGCATAGGTGCCATGGGCGGTTCCCACCGACACAGCCAGGCAGTCCACGCCTGTGTCCTTTGCAAACCGTCTTGCCACTTCCGGATCCGTATAGCCGGCCGCAATCTCTTCCAGAGAACGGTCCGCGTCAGCGATGACTCCAAGTTCTGCCTCCACGGAAATGCCTTTTGCGTGGGCCATCTCTACCACCCGTTTCGTCTCCGCAACGTTTTTGTCATAATCCTCAGAAGCCAAATCAATCATGACTCCCGTATAACCGGCTTTCACACAGGTTTCTGCCTGGGCAAAAGACTTGCCGTGATCCAGTCCCAGGGCGATGTTGACGGAAGCATGCTCTGCGGCCACCCCGTAGATCGCCCGCATAAAATCCACGCCTGCATAATCGGCATGGGCATGATAAGTCTGCGCAATCAGCGGAACCTGCTTCTTGTCGGCAGCCGCCACCACAGCCTGCATCATTTCCATATTAAAGGTGTTGAACGCTCCGATGGTCACCTTATGTTCCTTTGCAAAAGCAAGAATATCTGAATAATTTGAAATCATAACTTTATATCCTCCATTTTATTTTTAGCAGAAAGGTTTCCCCTGCAATTTCCAAGTGTTCCCTGATACTCCCCCATCTCAGGCTCCAGCTATGCCCCCAGCCCGTGGCTGATTCCTGCAATAGCCGGGTAAATCTGCCGGTACAGGGAAAGCTGTTCTTTATAGATCCTGCTCCGCCCCGGGTCCGGTTCATAGATATCCCCGGTCCGCACCATGGCAGGAACCGCTTCGCACACATCTTTATAGGCGCCTGCCGCCACAGCTCCCAAAATGGCACTCCCCAAAGCCCCTGTCTGCCTGCTTTTTACTGTGCGGATCTCCATGTCCAGCACATCAGCCTTGATCTGAAGAAGCTGCGGCGACAGCGCCCCTCCGGTAGACACCAGATGATCCACCGTAAGTCCTGCTTTCGTGAGTCCTTCCAGAATCAGAGCCAGCTCCATATTGGCCCCTTCCATGAGCGCTTTGTAGATGTCCTCCCGCTCCGTATCCAGAGTGAGGCCCAGGATAGCGCCTTTGGACCTTCCGTCCCCATGGGGAGAAGCAGCACCGGAAAAATGTGGAAGGAGCAGAAGTCCGGTCGGTTCTTTCTTCATCCGCCCGTTGAGCTTCCCGAAGGTGGCAATGAGCTCTGCGGCCGGTTCCTCCTTCATAAATTCCTCTGCAAACCAGCGAAGCAGAACTCCCGAAGTATTCTCCCAGGCCACTGTATTAAAAAGGCCGGGCCGCACAAACGGCTCACAGGAAATCTGATACTTCCCTATATACTCTGAAGGGAGCTGTTCTCTCTCAAGGACTGCTGTCAGTCCCTCCGTAGTTCCCACCGTATTGGCACAGCTTCCCACTTCACAGACCCCGCTTCCCAGAGCATTGCAGATGTGGTCATGGCTGCCCGCGACGATCTTCACCGAAGCAGGAAGGCCAAGCTCTGACGCAATTTCCTTTCGAATTTCACCGGCCACAGTTCCGGCAGGCACCGGTTTTGAAAGCTTCTCCCTGCCAATTCCTGTTATCTCAAGGAGCTTCTCTGACCAGTCCATGATGCGGATATCAAAAAGCTGCGTTCGGGAAGCGCTGGCGTAATCAATGACTGCATGGCCGCAGAGGCGGTAGATCACATAATCTTGAAAGAGGGGAATCTTCCAGGCCGCCTCATAGACTTCCGTCAGCTCCCGCTTCATCCAGACAAGCTTTCCGGCCGAATAAATGGAAGTAGGATTAAGCCCGGTAATGTCGATCAGCTGTGAAAGCCCCACTGATTCCTCCAAAGCCGCCGTCTCCTCAATTCCCCGCCTGTCCGTTCCTGTAATGCCAAAAGCCAGTGGTTCTCCTTCCCTGTTGATGGGAACAATTGCCTCCCCCAGAGTTGATACGGTAATGGTCTCTGCCTGGCCGCAGCTTCCCAGGGCTTTCAGGCAGGTCTTCACTGCCTCCCACACCTCCCCGGCGTCAAGCACCCGGCGGCCGTCCGCTGTATCTGCGAACCCATAGCTTACCTGGAAGCTGCCGGCTACAGCGCCGTCCGTATCCACAATCGCTGCTTTCGTTCCGGAAGTCCCGATGTCAAGTCCTATATGCATATAGCTTTTTCCTCCGTACAAATACGCCTTCCCGATGGAATCTCCCGAAAAAAGAACGCCAGGCCCGCCGAAAATCCCTGTCTGCATCTTTGGGATTCCTGCGCACCGGCGTCTTTTTCCTTCTCACGGTATCTTATTTTTTGCAGGTCATGAACAGTTCCATGGCCTTCTTCGCCTCTTTCTGAAGCACTTCCATGGCTACATTCACCATCAGGGTGTAATTGAGAGGCCGCCCTTCATAGTCGTCGATCATCTGCTTTAAGACCGGGGCAACTGCTGTATCCATGGCCGTAAAATAGTTGATCTTCTTGATTCCGGCATTTACTGCGGCGACTACCTGGTCCGGCTCTGTGCCTGAGCAGCCGTGCATGCCCAGGTGGACGTTCTCGTCCGTAATGGCGGCCCGAATGGCTTTGATCCGCTCAATATCCAGATCAGACTTTGCCTTGTACATGCCGTGAACTGTACCGATGGAGATCGCCAGTACATCCACTCCCGTCTCCTCAGCAAACCTCTTCGCCTCGTCCACTTTTGTGAAATACACGGTCAGATCGCTTAAATCTGACTGCTCCTGTCCAGGTACCTCTGTAGGCATGTTGTTGGGCATAGCGCCAAGCTCTGCCTCTACCGTAATGCCGAGGGGTTTCACCAGATCCACAAAAGACTTCGTCAGAGCAATATTTTTCTCCAGAGGATACTCCGAACGGTCACACATGATCGAAGTAAAACCGGCTCTCACCGCCTTCATACAGAAATCAATATCCAGACCATGGTCAATGTGCATAGCCACCGGCACTTTCGCATTCTCTGCATACATCTTCATCAAAGGCGCGATGGTCTCCAGGTGAACCACCGGCTCATGCCCCTGGGCATGATTGATGATAATGGGGCAGCCAAGTTCCTCCGCCGCACCGATCACGGCCCGCAGCGTCTCCAGGTTCGGCGTGTTAAGGGAACCGATTGCATAATTGTGCAGCTGGGCATCCTTTAACATATCCCTCATGTTTACAAGCATTTTTTTTCCTCCTCGTTGTGTAAGACTATGATGTTATTTATCAAAAAGTCGCTCGTCAGGTGGACATATGCCGGAACATACATGTACATTCCGGCCTATATCCGCCGTCCGGAACTTTTTTACAATATTTATTCGCTTCTGGACTGCTGTTTATTCTGACGGATCATATCAATATAAACGGCCAGCAGAATAATCAGGCCCTTGGCCACATACTGCCAGTTGGAGTCCACATGAAGCAACGTCAGGCCGTTGGTGATGACACCGATGATCATGACGCCGATCAGCACGCCGCCTGTGTTTCCGACGCCGCCGTACATACTGGTTCCGCCAAGTACGCAGGAAGCAATGGCGTCTGTCTCAGCGCCGATGGAAGTGCCGGGCTGGCCGGAAGCCATACGTGCCGACAAAATAATTCCTGCGAAGGCTCCCAAGAAACCACTGATCGTCCAGGCCATGATCTTAACCTTCTTGATATCCACTCCGGAGAACTGGGCCGCCGTGGCGTTTCCGCCTACTGCGTAGATATAACGTCCAGCCTTCGTCTTATTGAGCAGCAAGTACTGCAGAAAGAAGAAGATCAGCATATAAATGATGGGATAAGGCACAATTCCCGCAAGACCGGTACCAATAATCGGATAAGTTGTATTGGCATACAGGGAGATCGGCTGGCCGCCGGCAATCAGGTAAGCAGCGCCTCGGAGGATGCTCTGCATAGCCAAGGTAACGACAAAGGGATGGATGCCGCTGTAAGCGATAATCCAGCCGTCAATGAAACCTGCCACGATACCAACCAGAAGGCCGATGCCAATAGCAGGAATCATGGGCATGCCCCAGCGCTCCATGGCGGTAACAGTCAGACAGCCCACGCAGGCGATCATTGCGCCGCCGGTAAGGTCAATACCGCCAAGCATGATGGCCAGCATGACGCCGATAGCCAGACAGCCTGTGGTGGAAACGGTACGTAAGATCGTCAGCCAGTTGTTCACTGTCATGAAATTCGGCGCCATCACCGTGATCAGCAGACACAGTACGATAAAGGCGGCCAGAATACCCAGATTTGCTTTTAAATAACGGACAAACGGCCCCAAAATTACATGATCTTCATATTTACTCATATCAAATTTCTTACTCATACTCAAATCTCCTCTGCAATCGCATAATGTAAAATCTTCGTCTGTTCAAACTCTGATTTGTCCAGCTCGCCTCTGATC
>JAAWBT010000013.1 GCA_022792835.1 Lachnospiraceae bacterium
AAACTTACTTTCCTATCTCCAAAGCTTTCTGGGCCATCAGCTTGATCGCATTCAGCGCCGTTACATTTGCCTCATAGGAACGGGTAGCCGACATACTGTCCACCGTCTCCTTAAGCGCATCCACATTGGGCAGGTTTACATATCCGTTTTCGTCCGCATCCGGATGATCCGGATTATAGACCTTGGTAAGCTCTGTATCATCCTCGATAATTTCTGCAACCCGGACGCCGGTCCGGCTGCTCACATATCCCTCTCCTTTAGAGACACTTCGAAGAACAGACTGGAAGGAACTGCCTCCATAGCTTTCCAGCACAACTTCTTTTCGGCGGTAAGTCCCGCCTGACTCAGTGCGGGTCGCATTCATGTTTGCAATATTTTCTGCCGCCACGTCCATGCGCACTCTCTGAGCGCTCATACCGGAGGCGCAGATATCAAATGAGCTTAAAAAAGCCACCTATGATCCCTCCTGTCCTTTTTAGCCTAAAATCTGATTCACAGCTTCTACAATACGCTCCGCGTTGAAAGGCTTTACAATAAAATCTTTCGCGCCGTATTTGATCGCCTCCACCACCATGCTCTGCTGTCCCATGGCAGTACACATAACGATTCTGGCTTCCGGATTGCCCTCTTTGATCTTCTTCAGCGCCTGAAGACCGTCCATATTGGGCATCGTAATATCCATGAATACCATATCCGGTTTCTCTGCTGCATATTTCTCCACAGCCTCGGCCCCGTCCTGTGCTTCTACAAAATCAGAAAATCCGTTTTTCGTCAGAGTATTCTTGATCATCATTCGCATAAAGGCTGCATCATCCACTATCATTATCTTTGCCATATCTGTTTCCACCTTTTCCTCGTTTTTTAAATATATGTAAATTTAATTGCGCTCGTCTCACTCGGCAGAAGCCTGTAAAAGTTCTTCAACCTCCTCATCCTCAGAAGATTGTCCCACCATGCCTTCAATCTGCACTGCCAGATTCTTCTTGGAAACCCCCATCCGCCCGGTAAACCAGGCCTGGCGTCCCACATAAAGGCTTATGCTGCTGTTTTCTGGCTTATTCAGATCAATGATATCCCCCACCTGCAGACGGTAAATATCATTCAGATTAAGCTGGACTTTTGCAAGCTCCGCTGTAACAGGAAGCTGAGAATATCGAATGTTCTCCAAAATAATATCTTTATTATCCTGATAAGCAAATCCTTTCGCAATATGCTTCCGGCTGTCAATCATATAGAAAATCAGCTCCAGCAGGGTCCCTGGCATACAAATCCGGATTTTCTCTACTGCCAGACCAGCCACATCCACATTCAGATGGATAATCGCTACTGCTTCGTCAAGCCCCACATCCTGCAGCATACTGGGGTTGGACTCCACCCTCGCAAGCTGGAAATCCAGATTAATATAATTGGAAAATCCATCCTTTAATGCCTGAATAAAATATTTTACAACCCGGCGGTATAGCGCCCGCTCCACATCCGAATACCGATAATCGCTGTCTTCGTGAACCACCCGGTCCCCGCCGCCCAACATGTGACTGATCAGAGTCAGGATCAGGCCCGGAGTCACATACATATACATGGCAATATTGTTCTTCACACCGTCCGGTGTCGCCACGTCGATCAGAGTAACATCATCGCTTTCATGAAGGCTGTTTACATATTCATAATACCGCTTCTCCTGAACATCAAGCACCGTGATATCTGTCATGGCCCGGAAAATGCCGTTCACCTGGGAGGTTAAAATTCTGGCATAGTTTTCAAAAGAACTGGTGAGCATCTTCATCCGCTCTTTTGTAAACTTCCTCGGACTGTAGAAATCATACTTGTTGTATTTTTTCTCTTCAGCCGGCTTTACCGCCACAGGCTTCTCTTCTATCTTCGTCTCTTCCACCGGGGCGCTGTCGTCACCGCCACCGCCTCCCGCCATAGATTTAAGAAGCGCATCTATCTGATCCTGAGATAATACATCTGCCATCGTTTCGCCACCTTTTTCTTAATTCTGCCACAAAAGTCTACTCCCCCGCAGGAGCAGACATAGGAGTCTGCATGCTGACGCCCTCTTCCGGCGCTACAGTTCCCTCCATAGGCGCAAAGCCCTCTCCATCCTGGGCAGGTGTCCCTGTCTCTCCCGGCTTTCCGGTCGTCACCGTAGTCCGGTCCGCATTGGCGCCGCTCGAATACTCTTCATAATAAGCATTGAGTGAGCGCTCATCGGCTCCCTCGTTGACAAGCAAAAGCTCTACCCGGCGGTTCTTTGCCCTTCCTTCGGAACTGTCGTTGGGCGCCACCGGTCGGAACTGCCCATAACTGAGCCCCACCAGCTTCTCCGGCTCAATGACATTCCGTTCCTGGATAAAGGTAGACACCTGCGCGGCACGCATGGCGGAAAGCTCTCTGTCCAACTTGGCCTCATTCTGTATGTCCGTCCTCTCCTGAGCCGTGTGGGCCATAATATTAATCAGACTGATCTGATCCGACAAGGGGTTAATTACGTCACAGAACACCCCAAGCACTTCCTGCCCCTGCTCTGTCAGCTCATAGCTGTTCCCATTAAAAAAGGTTTTATTCTGAAAAGCGACATAAGTATAACCTTCTCCGCCAGAAACTGTAACTCCCTCCACACCCTTCTCATTGAGGGCCTCCACCAGCTGCTCATAGAGCTGTTCAATGGCCAGAGCTTCAATCTCCTCCAGTTCTTCCGGAGTGATATCCTCCGGATCCATTTTAATCTCCCCGCTGACCCCATCCTCGCCGTCCGGCTGATTGATTCCAACGGATTCTTCGGATGATGTCGGATAAATACTCCGGATAAAAATCTTCAATTTATCCTGATCTATAGTAGACATCGAATATAGCATGACGAAAAAGCATAACAACAGCGTCACCATATCGCCATAGGTGTCCATCCAGCTGCCGCAGTCCTCGCCGCCTCCGCGTTTTTTCATTCCTTTCCTCCTTCAGAAGGTGCAGAATTTCCTGCCTTGGCCAAAAGCTTCTTTCTGGAGCTCTGCTTCACAGCAGACAAAAGCCGCTCCCTCAAAGCCTGAGGGTTCTCACCTGCCATAATGGCCAGCACACCTTCTACGATTGTCGCACAGTAAAGCTCTTCTTCATCCTGCCTGATACGAAGTTTCTTTGCGATAGGCTGAAAAAACACATTGGCAAGGGCGCTGCCGTAGAATGTAGTGATCAGGGCCACGGACATATCCTGCCCCAAGGTGGCGGCGCCGCCGCCGTCATCGAAATTCATACCCTTCAACATGTTAATCAGACCGATCAGTGTACCAATCATACCAAAGGCCGGAGCATAGGCTGATCCTTTCTCATAAAACCCGGCCGCCTGGTCATGACGGAGCATCATGGTCTCCATTTCCTTTTCCAGAGCGTCCCGAACCTTATCCGGATCGCTGGCATCTACAATCATCAAAACACTCCGCTTCATAAAGGGGTTTTTGATCTCCTCAGCCTTTTCCTCCAGCGCCAAAAGGCCGCTCTGTCTGGCCACCATAGCCATATCCACCAACTGATCCACCAGCTTCGGAATATTGTATTTTCCTCCCTTAAACAAAATCCCGATATGCTTGGGGATTGCCGCCAGGGAAGACAGCGGATAGCTGGCAATCAGCGCTGCAAAAGTTCCGCCGATAACGATTACAATACTTGGAATATCTACAAAGTTCCCCAGCTTCCCCATATTTGAAAACTGGTCACTGATACCCATAACAGTCAACACAGCAGCCAGTACAAGTCCTACTAACCATGAAGGATCCATGTTTCAATCTACCTCCGTACTTCTTCTCACTCTTGAATCTATTCTACCGCTCCCGCAAAAGCTTCCGCTCTTCCGGGGAGACACAGCTATGTAAAAACGCCACAATCTGTTCCTGGATTGATTCCACCGAATCCTTCACCAGATAATACTGTTTATTATTAAGAAGAATCTTCGTTTCAGGAATCTGTTCAATGCACAAAATCTGAAAGTAATTCAAAAACCACGTGGTACCATCTAATCCAATAACCTTAATCATACACCCTTCATCCTCAAATGTCCATAGGACTTCCCCATATTGGAGCAATTTCTGCCCCAATATGGGAAGCCATCCCCTTAACTATTAACGTTTCATGTTTACAAGCTCTTCCAGAACCTGGTCACTGACCGTAATCATCTTGGAGTTGGCCTGGAAACCCCTCTGAGTCGTAATCAGCTCAGAAAACTCCTTCGCCATATCCACATTGGAAGCCTCCACATAACCGGTGATCAGATTGGAAGCGCCGCCTGCGCCGGGCGCTGTCACTTCACAGACACCGGAGTTGTCAGACCTTGACGCCGTATAATAACTGCCGCCGGACTTGGTGAGACCTTCCTGATTCTGGAAGGTGGCGATGGCCACCTGACCAATAACCACTTCTTTGATAACCTCGACCTCAGTATAAGTGGGGTTTCCCGCGTCGTCCTCTCCCACAAGTGTCTCCTTTACTTTAATTCCGATTGTAACCTTTCCTTCATTATCAATCTTGACACTTTTCGCCAAAGCCGGGTCACCGTCAGCCTCACTATCTGAAAACTTTCCTGTATTTGTAATTATATTATTAGTAGTTGTGGAAGTCACCAGGCAGACACGGATCGGCTGCAGCTCTTCCTCGAACTCAATTGCATTTTTGGGATCCAGCGGATCCCCTTTTGTACGGAATCCATAAACAAAGTTGTTACTGTTGCTGTCTACCAGATATCCGTCACTGTCGATCTTGAACTGTCCTACCCTGGTATACTGGAAATTGCTTCCTTTTACGTCTTCACTTCCAGTGGCTACACTGCTCACCGTCGGCATGGTCAGGAAAAATCCCTCGCCGTCAATGGTGGCCGTAAGCCCTCCCATCTGAGTCGGAGTGCTGGCCGCCATATCCACCCAGATGGAGCCCATCATAGTACCATAGCCGTACTGAGCGGCGTTGACACCGCCGGAACCGCCGGAACTACCGGAACCGCTGGTGGAGTTGGTGGAGGTCTGGTACATAGCCTCCTTGAACAGATAGCTCTGAGACTTATAGCCCGCCGTATTTACGTTGGCCAGGTTATGGCCGATTACATCCAGTTTATTCTGATGTGCCCGCAGTCCTGCAACTGCAGAATCCAATGCTCTTAACATGTTTTTTCTTCTTCCTTTCTGCTGTTACTCCAGAGTATACTTCAGATACCCCAGACCGGCATCCATTCGGTCCTGCCTTTACATAATAACAGCACTGTCGATATTTGTAAAGATTCTGTCTTTCATATCGTCGGCCGACATGGTGGTTATCACCACATTATTGGGAACATTCACGATAAATACGCCCTGGCGGCCAATGACGGCCACGTCCTTTGCGCCTTTCTCCCTTGCGCCCCTTACGGCCTCTTCCAAATCGCCCAAAAGCTCATTGTCCATGGCGATTCCTCTCTCCCCCATGCGCTTCGCCGCATGTTTGGAGAAATTTAGTCCCTGGTTCTCCTCCAGTGACCTGGCCCGCAGCATTTCACCGAAAGCAGAGCTGTCCGCGGAAGGCTGGCCTGCCGCCGCCTCCTGACCCGCGCTTCCTGCGCCCGGTCCGTACTGGAGCTTCCGTATCTCGTTTATGCTCATAGGTCCGACTCCGTTTCTTAATTCACATCCTCACTCTGGTTTTCATCCTGATCTTCACCCAGATCCTCACCGCTGGAATTGCTGTCATCCACCGAATCCGTAACATCACCGATACCCAGAAGATGACTTAAAGGATGGTCCGTATTGTCTCCCTTAATTCTGAAGGTCGGAGAACTTCCCGTCAGATTTACAGACTCGATTATCCCAACCTTGCTTCCCGTCAGAATTTCGCTTCCGCCGGCTCCCGTTGTCGTAACGGCAACGGTCACTTCTTTGCCGACCATTCCCGCCACATAGGTAGTGGTGCTCATGGCACTGGTAGCTGTCATGGTCTCTGTCATGCTGGAGAGAGCCTGCACCATGGCCATCTGGGTCATCTGGTTCATCATCTCACTGTTGTCCATGGGATTTGTCATATCCTGGTTTTGAAGCTGTGTCGCCAAAAGCTGGATGTAACTGGTGATAGTCAGCGTATTCTTTTCATTGCTTTTGGCCGTATAGATCGTCGATGCGTAGGGATTGTCTGTCCCGCTGACATTGTTGATCGGCATAATCCTTCTTCCTCCTCACTTAAATAAATCCAAGTCTGAGCTGCTGCAGGAAGGAATCCTGGTCCTTTTGTTCTTTCTGTTCCTGATTTCCCTGATTTTCCTTTCGCTGCCGCTCTCCTTCACTCTGCTGCTCATCGTAAATCAGGCCTTTATCCGGCTGGTCCGTATAGATCAGTGTCTCCTGTCCGGTCCTCTCCTCCAGAATCGAGGCCAGCTCCGTCGCTTTCATGTTAAGAAGCTCCTGCGTCCTGGGATTGGTCGCCAGGATGGATACCGTCGCCTTCCCTGCCTGATAAAGAACCCGTATGGTCAGCTTTCCGAGCGCTGCCGGCTCCAGCTCAATAGTCATGTTTCCATTGCTTCCAGGTAATTTCCTGGCCATTGCCTGAGCAACATCGTTTACCAGAGAAGCCTCACTGGTCCTCACCGGTATGGCTGACGACTGATCGGAGCCTGCCGGCTCCAGTCCAAGAATACCTGCAGTCCGAAGCTGTCCTGCTCCTTCAAAGAACTGCTGCACAGTCCCGTCTGCCGCCTGTAATCTTCCTCCACCAGTTCCGCCTAAGGAACTGTCTGCAAGGGCTCCCGGCTTTAATCCTCCCTCTCCTGCTTCTGGAAATCCTGACCTCTGGCTTTCGATCACCTGCTTCAAAGAAACCGGCTTTTCGGAAGCGCTTTCTGCCTGCTGTTTCTCCACGGCTTCCACCCGGGTTTCCTTCACTGCCACCTTAATGGCCTTCGTTGACTGGCTCTCTGCCTTTGCTTCTTTTGGCAGCTCTTCTTTTCTGGAGGCCTTCACCGCTTCTGCAATCGCCTTCGTCGACTGACTTTCTTCTCTTGCTTCCTCAGGAACCAGTGAACTGATCTCTTCCCGAACGATGTTTGATTCTGATTCGGCTGTCTGCATGGTTGGTACTTCTGCTGATTTCGCCTGTGTCATCTCCGTCAAACTCTCCGGAATATTCTCGACTGCTCCATTCAGAAGTTCTGTCTGCTCTCCGTCCGCAAAAAGCACGGGTTCCTGGAGTTCTCCAGCCGCAGGCATCGTTTCCGGAAGTGCATCAAGTGCGGCCATGGTTTCCGGAATTTCTGCTATGGCTTCCATGGCTGTCAGTTGTTCCATCCCAGAAATGGTTTCTTCTCCCAAAAGGGCTGCCCCAGTCTGACCTGCCATTTCCTGAAGCTGCAGGAGCATCTCAGCTGGAACTGTCTTGCCTTCTTCCAAACTGTCGGCTTCTTGAGCGTTTTGTGCATCGCTTTCCTTCTTGTCTGCCTTTGCGGGCTTCTTCTCTGCTTTCCTGGCATCCGAGGGCTTCTTCTGGGATTTGTCCCCAGAAACAGCCCTATCCTTACTGGAACTGTCTCGCTCTTTTAAAAGCTTCTGAAAGACTGCATCCGCACCGGCTGCCGCTTTGCTGCTTCCGGCTTTCGGTCCTGCCTGGATCATTGATACTACTTCTGCTCGAATTTTCTCCACTCGTTTCTCCTTTCTTTTATATTTTTATTTCTTTTTATAATCATCGGCTTAAACAGCCGCGATTACCCTCTGTAGACCGGGCTCTCACCTGCCATATTGCGGACCACAAATTCCTCCACAAAAGCTTCTTCTTCCTTCTGCTCTGCCACCCGATATTCTTTCAGCCGCTTATCCTTCAGCTTTTCAAATTTAGAAGTATCTACTTTCGCATCGATTACTTCGTTCTTTTTTTTCTCTTCTTTTGTCTTGAGGACCACCAGGCGTTCTTTTTCCTGTTCAATCCTCTCCTCCATCCGCTCGATACACATATCGTAAAGCAGATAGGTTTCTATGGAAGCACCGGCTGACTTCGTCTCATCAAAACTGTCTTCATAATCCGTAAGCCTGCCGTTTAATTGTCTGATCTCTTCTTTTTTATCATTTACACTTTTTAAGATAACGGCATGTTCCTTCTTCAGCCCATCCAGAACCTGTGTCTTATAATTTAAAACTGTTTCCAGACTATAATGAAACCGCTTCACTTAAAAATCCCTCCATATCTTATCCGGCGATTGCCCTCATGAGCTGTACCGTTTCTTCATAAGAAAAGCTTTCATTAATTCCCTGAGTCAAAAACCCATTCATATTGTTTATCTTGGAAACCGCCTCGTCAAGAGCAGGATTGGTTCCTTTTTTGTATGCGCCAATGGCAATGAGATCTGCATTTTTTTGATAAAGAGCAAGAAGATTCCGAAATCGTCCGTCAATCCGTTTATGATCTTTTGGAACGATCTCTACCATCAGTCTTGAGATGCTTGCACCGATATCAATAGCCGGAAAGTGATTCTCATTGGCAAGTTGACGGCTCAGCACAATATGACCGTCTAAAATACCGCGAACCGTGTCAGAAATTGGTTCGTTGGTGTCATCACCTTCCACCAGCACCGTATAAACCCCGGTAATAGAACCTTTGTTAAAATTGCCGCTCCGCTCCAAAAGTTTTGGGAACTCCGCGTAAATAGAGGGCGTATAGCCTCTGGCAATGGGCGGTTCCCCGATTGCCAGACCGATCTCCCTCTGCGCCATAGCATAACGGGTCAGTGAATCCATCATCAGAAGGACATCCATTCCCTGATCCCTAAAATATTCTGCAATGGTCGTTGCCACCAGAGGGCATTTCATACGGAGCATGGCCGGCTGGTCCGAGGTTGCCACAACTAACACCGAACGGCTCATGCCCTCTTCTCCCAGATCCTTCTGGACAAATTCCAGTACCTCACGGCCTCGCTCACCCACCAATGCAATCACATTGATATCCGTCTTCACATTTTTGGCGATCATTCCCATCAGGGTACTTTTTCCCACACCGGAACCAGCAAAAATCCCAATCCTCTGCCCCTTCCCGATGGTATTCAGCCCATCAATGGCTTTCACACCAAATTCCAACCGTTCTCTGATGGGAGGTCTGGCCAAAGGATTGATTCCAGGGGAATCCACCGAATAAAATCTTGTGGGATTAAATCCTGATCCCCCATCCATGGGTTCCCCCATGGCATTGATAATACGCCCTCTGAGAAAATCTCCTACAGGAACCTTTAAACGGCGCCTCGTGTTTCTCACAAAACTGCCCGCACTGATTCCACTGGTATTCTCATAAGCCATCAGCTGAATGCGGTTTTCTTTGAATCCAACCACTTCAGCGCGAATCTGCCGGTTCTGTTCCTCGTTATAAATCATAACGATATCGCCGATGCTGCTTCTACCTCCTGATGCCTCTACCGACATACCGACTACATTTTCAATTTTTCCGATCCGGCTGATCGTCTCTGAATTGGCAATCAACTGGGGCATCTTCTTAAACACAGCCTGCTCCTTTATTCTATGCACGAATGGTTCCTGTGATCTCGCGGATATTTTCCATCTGTGTCTCCACACCAATATCCAGAATCTCTTCTGGGGTTTCAATGATGCAACTTCCCCGCTGTTCTTTTTCCATAACGATAAATTTAATGTTGTCGGAAACTCTGGTGAGCTCTGTCACCAGATCTGCATCCGCCTCCATCATCATATCGTAATCCAGCTTTTCCAGGTATATTTTAAGCCAGGCGGTCTTTCTGAGCTTTTCTGTCTCAAAAACAATCATCCTCTTAATGATATCACCACTGGCCTCCAGGCTGGTATGGATCACCTTCTCAGCCACTGCAAAAGCACAGTCTCTGAGTTGATCCAGATAATCCCGTATACATTTGCTTTTTGCCTGTTCAATACTGCCCACCATTTCTGAAAGCTCCTGACTGACCGCCTGTTTTTGCTCCTCCAGAACCACTTCCATCTTTCCCAGCGCTTCTGCCCTGCCGGCATGCCGGCCTTCTTCAAATCCTCTGGTATATCCCGTCTGTCTGGCTTCTTCTTTAATAATTTCCGCTTCTTCTCTGGTTTTCTTAAGCAGTTCCTCTGCCTTTTCTCTGGCTTCCTGCAAGATGCGCTCTGCCTCTTCATCTGCTGCCTGTGCTTGCTGCTCTCTCGCCTTTAATGCTTCCAGCTCTTCATCTATGTAAAAAGATTCTTCTGTCTCTTCCTCTGGTTCTTGCCTGACAGGTTCATCCAGATTCCTTCTGGAAAGCTCTCGTATTACCGGCTTGGTCGCAGTCAGGGGAGGGATAAAATCCCGCACCTTTTCCGGGTTCCACGTTTTGATCACGCTTTTAGACGATGATGTCATCCTCGTCACTTCCCTTCTTAATGATTACCTCACCTCTCTCCTCCAGATTTCGGATCAGATTAACAATACGCTGCTGCGCCTCTTCCACATCTTTCAGACGTACATTGGTTGTAATCTCCAGGTCTGCACGGACAGTCTCTGCCATTCTCTTGGACATATTGTTGAAGAAAATCGTCTGCATATCTTCTGAGGCCGTTTTGAGTGCGTACACCACATCCTTGGAATCACAGTCACGCACAAAACGCTGCACAGAACGATCGTCCATATCCAGAATATTCTCGAAAACAAACATTTTGTTCCGAATATCCTGCGCCAAATCCGGATTGGTCTTCCCCAGCTCTTCGAAGATCTTCCTCTCATTGCTGCGGTCTACGTGGTTCATGACATCTGCCACATAATCAATACCACCCAGATTTGTATTGTCCTCGCTGGTAATGATTGCGGAGAATTTCCGTTTCATTTCCTCCTCCACAATGGCAATGGCCTCCGGGGATACCCGGTCCATATTGGCCATTCCTTCCAAGACCGGAATCCGTTTCTCCTCCGACAGCTGCTCCAGAATCCCTGCCGCCTGCTCCGGATCCATATAGGACAAGATCAGGGAAATGACCTGAGATCTCTCATGCTGCAGCAGCGAAAGCAACGCTTTTGGATCGCCCTTCGTGAAAAAATTGAAAGGTTTGGACTGAAGAGTCTTGGAAACTCTCTCCAGCAGCGACCTGGCCGTTGAATCGCCAAACGCCTTCTCCAAGACATTCCGCGCATAATCCAATCCGCCGTCTGTCATCATTTTATGAGTCAGACACAACTTATAAAACTCATCCAAAGCTTCCTCTACCTGGGAGTTGCTGGTCTTGCCCAGCTTTGCCACTTCGTAAGTCAAATCCTCTATGTCCTGCTCACTCAAATACTTGTAGATCTGAGAAGCTCGGTCAGCCCCCAGAGATACGATAACAATGGCAGCTTTCTGCTTGGAATTCAAAACCACCTTTTGTTCTTCCGCTGCCCCTTCTTTATTTCCCTTTGTTTGAACCGCGGCCTCCGCCATTTTTACCATCCTCCTCGCTGGTCAGCCATCCCTGCACCAACTTAGCGACGATCTGTGGATTCTGATCCACCATCTCGCCAATATTCTGCTTCAGCTTCATGTTTCTCTGCATCTTAAGCTTAAGGATCTCCTCGTTCTGAGACGTCTCCTCATCCTCCTCAAACTGTGGCCCGCCTTCCGGGGATTCCCCTTCAGACCAGCCGTCTCCTGCTGCCGCGCCAAGTGCATCCACCGGCATTGCAAGAAGTTCCTCTTCCTCTGCCGCTTTCTTCTTCTTTTTCCTCCGTCTGAGGATCAGAAGGAGCAGAATCAATAAGAATAAAACACCACCTGCAATAATCGCAATCAAAATCGGAAGCGGCAGACCTTCAGCTTCTTCAGGGTCTGGCTGGATAGCCGGAACATCTTCTCCCTCCATCTGTTCTTTTGACTCTGGCGAAAGTGTACGGACAATGGTAATATTGTTCGTTGCATCTTCCGCTGAAATCCCAGAGGCATTCGCCACAAGGCTCCGAAGATCCGCAAGTTCCACAGACATATCATCCGTGTCAATCACAACACTGACCGTCGTATTTTCCAGAACGCCGGGATTCACCTGGCGCTGCTCTTTCACTGTATTGTAAAGCCACTCTCTGGCGATGCTGTCATAAGCATAATTATTTAAGGCGTCTTCTCCGTCTTCGTATGTATATCGCGGTACTTCGGCGTTGCCGTCGGCTCCCGCTACGCCTCCGTCGTCTGGATCCGCACCGGTCTCACTGCCGCCTGATCTGCTCTCTCTCTCCAGAAGCCCTGTCTTGTCTTCCTCGTCAATCTTTTCCGGAGTCGAATAAGTGGTGCTCTCCTGTATCAGGCTCGCCATATTTACCGTGCCCTTTACAGCGACCTCCACTTTGCCTCTGCCATAGATTTTTTCCAGTACAATCCGGATGTTGGAAGCAATATTGCTTTCAATAAGAGCTGTCAGTTCATTTAAATCGCTTGCCGCTCCCACTGTCCCATCGCCGCCGCTGCTTCCCACCTCTGTCATGGTCGCCGCATCGAACACAGAAATATTGGTAAAGTTCATCCCCCGCACTGCAGTACTGATCAGACGCCGGATCGCATCTCCCTCTTCCCCAGTAAGGACCTTCCCATTCTCCATGGTTACCGTTACTGCGGCAGAAGCCTCTGAGGAAGATTCATCGTCGAGGGCATAGGTGGATTCCTTTGCCTGAGTGATGGTCACAGTCGCATCCTGGACACCATCAAAAAGCCGGATCTGCGCCCCCAGCCTGTTCTGAAGATCATAAAGTGTATACTGTTTCCTGTCAGACTCTGTGGACATTAACCCCGCATGATCAATGTACATATCATAGGAGAATCCGCTCTTTGGATATCCCTGACTCAATAGCTCTGCTCTGGTCTGGTCCACTGTAGCGGAAGGCACTGAAATTGTCCCCGTACTCTCATTATATCTGAACGAAACATCAGAATCCTGGAGAAGGCTTGCCACCTGTGCTGCCTCCGACTGGTTCATGCTCGTGAACAGGACACTGTAGCTGTTATCCCGGTTCAGAAACAAAGCTGCTGTGATCACAAGTGCAACAACAATTGTGCCCCCTACAAGTATATATAACTGCTTTTTTGTCTTAGATGCCAGTTTCTGCCACCATTCTTTGAACCTCTGCACGTTCTTTCCCAACCTTCACTCGTGAATTTTAATTACACATTGATTTTCATCAGCTCATTATAGGATTCCAGAGCCTTGTTGCGCAGCGAAATAAGAATATCCAGACTAAGGCTGGCTTTCATCTCTGCAATGGGCAGAGTATGGACGTTATCAAGCTGCCCCGTGGCAAGAAGGTACTGTTTATTTTCCACATCCGCCTGTGTGGTATAGACCTGATTGACCACACTGTGGAATACATCTGAAAAAAGCGCCGTCTCATTTTTACTCTGAGCAGTTTTCTGCTGTGTGCTTCCAATCCCTTCCCACGCCGTTATCGGCGTGATAAACTGTGTTCCTTCAACTCCCATATTTACTTAGCTCCTTCCTGATTCTCTGTCAAAAATCTTCCCGGCCTTCCATACATCTTTCATAAGACACAAAACAAAACCGGGTGGCAAACTCAAGTCCGGTTTCCTATAGGTTTACATTGAAATTTCAACACTCTGTTTTATCCCACGAAGAATCGCCAGCCCTTAAGCCGGCGGTACTTAAAACGCCTTGGCTGCACTCTGCAGACGTTTTAAATCGTTATTGACCGAATTCAACATAAACTGATACTCATAAGCAGTCCGTACCAGATCGACCTGCTCCTGATCCATATCCACGTTATTTCCATCCAAACGGCTGGACTCCTCCTGACTGATATTCAGACCGGCCCTGGCAGAATGAATCGCCCCATAAACGGCCGCCTTCGTATCCGGACCACCACTGGCCCTCTGAAGCTTTTTCCGAAGGGTTTCCTCAAAAGTTATGTATCGTGTCTTATATCCGGGAGTGTCTACGTTTGCCACATTGTTCAGGCCCACCCTCTGCCGCTCCCACAGGAAATCCATCATTTTTTCTGTCAGCTCTACACCGTTTCCATATAAACCGGCCACAAAAATCACTCCTTCTCTGTCATTTTTTGTTCGTCCTGACTTACTTAGTATATCAATTTCCTTCGCCAAATGCAATAGCCAACGCCAAAAAAACAATTGTTTCCATCGTTAGTTTTTTAACCCAATCCCTTTATTTCCTGATTCCTAAACAATTTATAAAATTTTTTACAGGAAATTTTAATATCATAATCATTCGACAAAAAAGGAGCAGAATCTTTTAAATTCTGCCCCTGAAACGCTTATTCTTTTGAATCAGAAGCCGTCCTCTGATACTGATAACCATCAAGACTTCCATTCTCTTTCCAGTAGTCAAAGCGCTTGTTGATCTCATCATGGGTCTGGCCGCAGATGGAAGGAAGGGAACCTCCCCACTGTCCTGTCGCCTGCTTAAACCCTTTCTCGACAGCCGCTCTCATCTCTTCAATCTTAGAGGCGTCACCGCCAGAAAGAGCAACACACATATCCATAATCCTGGTAGCGACTGCATTGACACCCCACTCGCCGTCCTCACCGATCGACTCCTTTGCTGCCAGCGCCTGCTCCGGTGTGACTACCAAATCACTGAAAAAATCCTTTGTAATACCATTCTTCGCAAGCTGCTCTGCCTTTTTCCCCGCATTGGCCTGCTTGCTCACAATGTCATTGAGCATTTTCGTGAAAGACTGTTCTCTCTGCTCCTGATATTTCTGAATATCTGTAGCAGAAAGCTTTTTTGTCTCACCAGAAACCGCTTCGCTGCTCTTTACAAATGTATCAACATCCGCTTTTTTTCCTTCTGCGGCAGCCGCAGCTGCCTCTTCTTTTGAAAGACCCACTGTCCTGGTTGCGTTTATATCCACAGTGGCCTGATAACGATTTGTTGCTGCAGATGAAACTATCATAACTTCTTCTCTCCTTTCTTTTTAATAATCCGTTCCATAAAAATTTATTTAAAGCACTGCATAGATGACATTCAGACAGCCGGAATCAATATTTATCCAGCCCGCTGCTTCTGGTCTCCACATAGGAAGAATCATCGCTATAAGAAGGTGTGCTGTAGGAAGGTGCACTGTAAGAAGAAGACCCGCCTCTCAACTTAAATCTGGATACCAGTCCCTTCAGCACCTGAGCCTGACCAGAAAGTTCCTCACTGGAAGCTGCATTCTGTTCTGCTGTCGCAGAATTGGTCTGTACCACACTGGAAATCTGGTCGATTCCCACCATAACCTGAGACACAGCCGCCGCCTGTTCCTTGGAAGCCTTAGAAATCTCGTAAACAATTGACGCAGACTGTTCAGACATCTCTGTGATCTTGTTAAAGGAAGCCGCCGTCTGATCCGCGATATCCGCGCCCTCTTTCACAGCCTTGATCGTCGCGCCGATCAAAGAAGCTGTATTGGCGGAAGCCTCCGCAGATTTACTTGCCAGGTTCCGTACTTCATCCGCCACAACTGCAAAGCCCTTTCCTGCAGTGCCGGCCCTCGCTGCCTCCACCGCTGCATTCAATGCCAGAATGTTGGTCTGGAATGCAATATCCTCGATGGTCTTGATAATCTTACTGATCTCGTTGGCCGAATCCTCAATCTGCGCCATGGCTGCCGTCATACTGCTCATCTGCTGCTTGCCAAGCTCCAGCTCCGTTGCAGTAGCGCTGGCCTGATCCTTAGCGTCCTCTGCCCGTTTTGCGTTCTCATTTACATGGTTCGAAATCTCATTGATCGTGGCAGCAATTTCCTGTACAGAGGAAGCCTGCTCAGTCGCGCCCTGGCTCAGTGCCTGGGCGGCGCTGGATACCTGGTCGCTTCCACCAGCCACCTGTCCGGATGCCTCGTTGATACGGGTCATTGTATCGTTCATGGAGTCAGCAATATGCTCCAGAGAAGTCTTCACCTTAGCAAACTCACCGGCATAATCATAGGTCAGATGAACCGTCAGTTCACCCTCCGCCATCTCATCCAGCACTTCGGAAATCTCGTCAATATATTTCACATAATCCTTCAGACGGACCACTGTATCGTTCACATTCTTTGCCAGAGTTCCCAGCTCGTCTTTGGAATGATAGTTGATCTCCAGATCCAGCTCACCTTCAGCAATCTTCCTGGAAACCGTATCCAGCTCATTGACCGGCTTTGTGATCAAACGAATTACAATAATAGAACCCGCGATCAGAAGCAGTATACTGATAACGATGATCGTAAGCATAATGGTATTGGCAGAACGAAAAGCGCTTCTGGAGTCTGCAGCCAGATCATCTGCATGGCTTTCGCAGTACTTCGTCAGCTCTGCAAGCACTCCTGCCACAGTATCATAATCCGAACTGGAAGAAATGGAAATCGCCATGGCGTTCTCTGTGTCTCCTCCCCTGCTGGCGAGAAGTACCTGTTCGGAAGAGGTCAGGTAAGCATTCCAGCCGGCCTCCACCTTATCTATCATATTCTTTACATCACTGCTCTCTGCCTTGGACTTGCAGTCTTCAAGGCCCGCAGAGATCTCCTCGCTGGTAACCTGCAGTTCCTGTTCTATCGTCCCCATATCTTCCGCATTTTCTGTTAACACATGACGCAGCGTCATTCTGCGGAAATCGGCCATGTTGGTCCGAAGCTCCTGGGTCGCAGTCATCATAGGAATACTTTTTTCGTTGATCTCAGTCGTCTTTTTGTTGATAATGGTCATGCAGACCACAGACACGACACCTGTAAGCAGAAGACATAGCACTGCAATTCCAAGTACCAGTGTCAGTTTTGAGCGAATCTTTAAATTTTTCATGGCTGGTTTTCCTCCATCGTATGTATAGATATCCTTAATATAAATACCTTTAGTTTAGTTATCGTCGCAAAACCTTAATATATAAGCGGCTGCTGAAAAAGAAATTACCACTGCTTCTGTTCAAAAATCCGGACGGCATCCCCCGCCTTAAGCTCCTGCTGGAAAGCCCCGCTTTCCCCGTTGATTTCCAGAACCACGGGAGCTGTCAGCCGTTCCATGTCAAGGCCGGAATATTCCAGCATGTCCATCAGATAGTAAGGACTCCCGTCCTGTTTCGGGGGCAGGATAAGAGGTCTGTCATTGAGATACAGCATAAGCTGCCGCTCTGACGCCGCAGGCCGTCGCACAGGTTCCGGTTCTTTGGATTCCCGCTCTGTCGAAACGCCTTCCGGTATGGGCGGTTCCGGCTCTATAACGGCAGGCTCCGGCATAATCGGTTTTACCTCATCAATCGGCAGACGCAGCTGCTCTGGCTCTGTATCTGCAGGCGTTAACTCCTCGGACTGTTGCTCTACAGGCAGCGCCTCCTCTGGCATGTCCGGATTCCGGATCAGTTCTGCTATAACTGGTTTTGCCGCCGTTTCTGGCCGCCCGCTCCCCTCCTCATTCTCCGGCTGGACAGACCTCTGCCGTTGGGCCAGCGCAGCCGCAGTGCTCCGCTTCTTCCCGGCCGGACGTCCTCTTTTCTTTTGTTCCGTTTGAGCCTCTCCCTGTGTTTTTGGCTTTGCGCCCCGCTTCTTCTGGTTTTTTTCCCTTATCTCGTCGTCAGAAGACTTTCCTTTTTCCGGCAGCGGCTCTCCCGGTATCCCTTCTGCAAGAATCACATCTCCATTTTTTAGCAGAACATCCCCTCTCACTGTTTTACCGTTGATGGTAACCTTACGGCCCTTTTCGATTTCAAACAGCTGTGAAAGCATGGCAGACGCATCCGTTCCATGGCGTACTGGAACAAACGTGATCTTATCCCCTGCCCGCACCAGGTCCGACAGCTGCGCCTCCTCTCCATTCAGCTCCAGGACGCAGGGCTCTGCCTTTTCCCCGTAAAACACCTTCCTCCTTCCATTTAGCTGGACTACCAGGTTCTGACCGGATTTTCCCATCATATCCTGATAGCTGTAACCATTCATCATCAGAACATTCATCACCGTAAACACCCCGCTGCGGAACAGTTTGGCCGGCTGGTCATTCAACAGAATGCGGAAGCTGTCGTTAATCATGTTGAGACCCGCAGAGATCACGATGCCCAAAGGCGTAGCGTACTCCGGGTTGTCCAGATCGTATTCTGTTGAGGCAGCGTTGGTTCCGAAATTCCTTCCGGCAACTGCCACTCTGGTCCTGTCCATACCAAGACGGTCTGCGACTCCTTCGCTGAGTCCCGGGAACAGACTGCCGCCTCCTGCCAGAAATACAGCCGAGGGTGCGTTTCCATTGGCTTCCAGGATTTTTGCGCTGATCTCTTCGCAGAGACTGGAAAACGCCTCTTTCACGCTTTCACAGATTTCCTCTCTGGTCGTCTGCCGTTCAAACCCCAAAATATCAGTAAAGGTGATAGGCTCTGATCCTTCCAGAGAAGACTTCATGGCCTCTGCTGTCTGAAAATCCACCAGGTAATGCTTTACAATACTCTCTGTCAGCTCATCTCCCGCCTGGACCGCCATAGTATAGCCGGTGACACAGCCATCCCGGCAGACTGCAATATCCGAAGTCCCGGCCCCGATATCTACCAGCGCCAGATTCAAAAGCCGGATATTGGCAGGAATCGCCGCATTGATGGCAGCAATGGGCTCAAGGGTCAGACTGGCCACATCCAGACCGATCCCCCGCATGGCCGCATAAAGGCTTTCCACCACCTCAGAAGGCAAAAAGGTGGCAATCACATCCGCTTTCAAAACCCTTCCGCTGTGGTCCAGCAGACTGGACAGAATGTAATTATCCAGATAATACCTGCTTACGCTGTATCCTACCAGATAATACCGCCCTCCATTGTCTTCCTCTCTGCCGAAAAAAGTTTTTTCCGCCTCGCTGATGGCCCCTGCCTCCAGACGGCTCACGATCTCCGCACTGATCCTGGACACTTGTTCCAACTCCAGCTCGTATGTAATGCTTTCCGTCCGAAGCGACCGCCCGGCAGCCGCGACTGCCACCCGTGATAACCGGCAGCCCAGCTTTTTTTCCAGTCTTTCTTTCACCACCCCGGCTGTCCTGGAAACCTGGTCAATATTCT
Source organism: Lachnospiraceae bacterium (assembly GCA_022792835.1). Classification (GTDB taxonomy): domain Bacteria; phylum Bacillota; class Clostridia; order Lachnospirales; family Lachnospiraceae; genus Lientehia. Next base: position 18,954 of record JAAWBT010000013.1, read on the forward strand.
CAATCTGACCGTCGATCATGGCCCGCTCGCTATGTTCCACCTTCTCAATGGCCGCAATCTGCATCCGTCCGTCATTTGGAATCCCCACCATTCCGATGATGCTGCGGGTCCCTATGTCCAATGCAAAGACAGCCTGTCTGGGCAGTTCATCTAAGGCATTCATCCCTTGGTTCCTGCTCTCCATACTCTTATCCTTCACTTTCACATGTTCTGTTCTTATTCTACTCATATTCTCGGCTTTCGTCAATGCTTCTCTCGGTATAATTCTACCAGTTCCCGGATTACCATAAAGGCAAAGGGACCGAGAATAAAGCCTGTCACCCCAAACAGCGCCAGTCCGATATACATACTGATCAGCATCTCCAAAGGCGCAATCCCCATATGTCCCCCCATCAGACGGGCCTCCAGAATTTCCCGCAAAAAATAGCACAGAATATAAATAGCGGTCAGCCCTGCCCCATAGGCGAAGTTGCGGGAAAACACAGAAAAAATAATCCAGGGAATAAACACCGTTCCTGTTCCGAACACAGGAAGCGCATCTAAAAGCCCGATCAGCATCCCCAAAAGCACTGCATAGGGATTTCCCAAAAAATACAGCCCTACGCTGCAGATCAGGCAGGTCAGTCCCATGATCAAAAGCTGTGTGCGGAAAAACGCCTTGCCGATTCTCCCAAGGCACTCGGTAATGGCGGCGATTTCCTGGCGAAACACAGAGGTGCTTCTGTACTTCCAGATCCGGTCCATGGAAGATACCATCAGAACACTTCCGATGGAAACAATTGCAAAGACCGCCCCTCCTTTTACCAGCCATTTTAAAATCCCCATGGAATTCCCCATCACATAAGCGCCAGCCTGACTTCCGGCATTTTCCATCATATTCTGACACTGATCATAAATAAAATCCATAGAGGTCCCTCTGTCAAGCCCAAAACCTTCATCACAGCGGCAGCAAAGCTCATCCAGCCATCCGCACAGATACCGGACATAAAGGGGCAGCCGCCTGGCTGCCTGAAAAAGCTGTTCCAAAAACAGCTCTCCCAGATAATATACTCCTGCCAGACAGGCTGCAGAAAGCGCCGTTACCAGAAGGGAGGCCCATACCCCTTCTTTCAACCAGAATTTTTTGTGGAGCCATCTGGCTGCCGGTCGCACCAGGAGAGCTACCCAGTAAGCGAGCAAAAAAGGAATCACCAATGGCAGTATATATTTCAAAGAAACATATACTGCCGCCGTGATTCCAGTCACCAGCAGAGCCATCCTCTGCTTGTCTGTAAGTTTCCTTTTCATGCCGTCCCTGCTTTCCCGCCTTGCATAAACACAGGCCGCAGCAGAATCTTTTCTGTTCTGCCGTTTACCATCAGTATGCACAGGGCCCGGGCAATGTATACCATCTTTACATTTTAAACCGGTATCCGACGCCCCATATAGTCTCAATATACTGGGGCCTGGCTGTGTTGTACTCTATCTTCTCCCGAATCTTTTTGATATGAACCGTCACTGTGGCAATATCCCCCACGGACTCCATATCCCAGATTTCCCGGAACAGTTCATCTTTTGTAAAAACATGGTTCGGATTTTGGGCCAGGAAGGTCAAAAGATCAAATTCCTTGGTGGTGAAATTTTTCTCTTCCCCGTTGATGTAAACCCGTCTTGCCGTCTTATCTATTTTCAGGCCGCGGATCTCAATGATCTCGTTTTCTGGCATGCCGCTTCCAATCAACCGCTCATACCTGGCCAGATGAGCTTTCACCCTGGCCACCAGCTCACTTGGACTGAATGGTTTTGTAATATAATCGTCTGCCCCCAAACCGAGTCCGCGGATTTTGTCAATATCGTCCTTCTTGGCGGATACCATGAGAACAGGCGTGTTCTTGGTGGCACGGATCTGCCTGCAGATTTCAAAACCATCCGTACCCGGAAGCATGAGATCCAGAATAAACAAATCAAAGTCATCCTTCAGGGCCCGGAAAAGTCCTCTGCTCCCATCTGTCTCGATCTCCACCTCAAAGCCGGAAAGTTCCAGATAGTCTTTTTCCAACTCCGCAATGCTCTCCTCATCCTCCACGATTAGGATTCTACTCATAGATTACCTCCTGATGCTTTCTGAGCACAATATGCATGACCGTCCCAATGGATTCTTTGCTGGTAGCCCAGATCCGACCTCCATGGTCTTCCACGATCTTTTTTACAATCGAAAGTCCGATGCCGCTCCCGCCTTTGGAAGAATTCCTGGAGGAATCCGTCCGGTAAAACCGCTCAAATATATTAGGCAAATCTCTGGCAGCAATCCCCCGCCCATTGTCTTCGATCTCAATCTGTACGAAATCTCCCTCGTCTTTCAGGCGGATATTGATGATTCCCCGTTTTTTATCCAAATATTTCACAGAATTGCTGACAATATTATTGATGACCCGTTTAAGCTGCTCTGCATCGGCGATCACAATCACCGATTCCTCCGTATAATCAAAAAATCCAAGATCAATATTCTTTGCCTCCAGCTCAAGGCCAAGCTCTTCTACACAGTCCTCAAAATAAGCGTTGATATTGATCTTTGCAAACGTATAAGGGATCTTATTTGTATCAATTTTGGAGTAAAAAGTCAACTCATCAATGAGCTTATCCATATCGTTTGCCTTATTATAAATCGTCCGGATATATTTATCAATTTTTTCTGGCGAGGAAGCCACACCATCCATGATCCCCTCTACATAGCCTTTAATGGCAGTGATCGGGGTCTTCAGGTCATGGGAAATATTCCGGATCAGCTCTTTGTTCTCCTGTTCATACTGAAGCTTTTCTTCGGCATTATCCTTCAGTCTTTGGCGCATCTCCTCAAAATCCATACAGAGCTGGCCCACCTCATCCCGTTCACCGATATTCAGCTCATAATCCAGATTTCCCGCCTTGATTTCATTGGTGGCCTTTTTTAACTCCCCAATTGGCCGAAGAATCGTCCGGTAAATCCACAGAGAAAACAGCATGGCCATGAGAACCAGAAGAATCAACATGGCAAGAATCACGCTTCCGAAAAGCCGCTTCACCTGGGGAATCAGTTCTCCCACATAAGTCATAATAAAAACACTGCCCGGGGAGCCGTCGGAAAAGGTCAGATCCTGCTGCTTGATTAACCGTTTGCTGTCGCCGACAAACACGCTCCCTGCCTGTCCCGCTGTCCCGTCTCCGCCTTTGAAGTCCGGAAGTTCCTCGACCAGTTCCCCAATGTCATCCTCCAGACTTCCATTAAAGATGATTTCATGGCCCCTTCGGATAATCAGAAAAGAATATTTTCCGGCCAGCCTCTGGTTAAGCTTGCTCTGATACTCTGGATCCGCAAAACTGTCCGGCTGGTCTTTGGCAGTCTTCGCAATATCCTGCTGAATAGCCAAGGTCAAAGAATTAAAAACCCGCACAGCAGCGCCGGAATACATATCGCCGACCCCGCTGATGTCATAATCAGACTTTAAGACCCTGCCCTGAAAACTCCCCAGAACGGTCAGACACAGGTACAGCATCACCATGGGAACAAGAATAATCGTAAAGAAGGTAATCAGAATTTTAGTCTTCAATTTCACGCTTCTTCATCTCCCTCTGGTCTGCTAAGCTGTCTTCCCGTTTTCTTCTGTCTTTCATCATAGCACATTCTGGCCGAAATCATTCATAAAGTGTTATAAAGATTCTAAACTTTTTATAAAGCCCATTCTCACTCCCAGAGCTTTTCTGCATAGACGCCTTTTGCCTTCTGCCTGCGGACCGCCTGGGTCACAGAAGGCTTGTCCTCCCTGTAGGTCACACCAAACCATTTGTCATGGGAATGGAGCACCTGCACGGCAGCCCGCCCTTCTTCAATCAATCCACTGACTACAGTTGGAATATAGAATTCTCCTTTCAGGGGATTTTCCCTAAGGGTCTTGTTCAAAAATGCCGGGAACCGCAGGGATAGTTCTTTGAAGATTCCCCGGCTAAATCCCCACAGGTTCATGGAAACCAAAGTTCCCTCCGGAATCGGAACGTTGCTCCCATCCTCTTCCGCATATACGATCTGTACTCCCTGTCTCCAGATTTTCGTCCGTTCTGTGATGGTCAAGAGCCTGCCTTCTTCGTCCAGACTGCACACGCCCCTGGCCACAGAACCATTCTCCGTCAGGGTATTTTCTACCTGATAGCCCACCATGGCGAACTGGTACTTTTCATCGTCCTCATGGCTGGTCAGATAATCGTACATAACCTGGAATGCCTCCCGTCCATAAAAGTCATCCGCATTGATAACCGCGAACGCCCCCTCCACTGCCTCCTCACAGCACAAAATAGCATGGGCCGTCCCCCAGGGCTTCACCCGCCCTTCAGGAACCGAAAAACCGTCCGGAAGCTTTGCAAGATCCTGGAACACATAGGAAACTTCCATCTGTTTCTCAATACGCTTCCCCACAGCTTCCTTAAAATCCGCCTCATTTTCCTTCTTAATGATAAAAACCACTTTCCCAAATCCGGCGCGCTTTGCATCGTATATGGAAAAATCCATGATAATATTTCCGTATTCATCCACCGGATCAATCTGCTTTAATCCCCCGTAGCGGCTTCCCATCCCCGCCGCCATCACCACCAGCACCGGCTTTTTCATATTTCTTTCTCCTTGTCAATGATGTTGGATTCTGGTATCTGATCAATTTTTGAAAAACTGTTCTTTCAGGATCAAATACCCCTCTTTGTCATATTTGGACCCAAAAAGCCCCTTGATCCCTCTGTGCTCTGCCCGGTCAATGGCCTCATCCACCAGTTTTTTTGCCGCCTCTTCCGTCAGTTCTATCCCGTCGTCCTGAAGACGTTCTGCCACCGCATAAATGGCCAGGTTCGCCATTTCTTCAATGACGCACTCTTCTTCTTTCGCATAATCGTTGGCGCAGGCCACAAATGCAGCGATATCCATCTGTCCATCTTCTTCCAGATATACGCAAAGCTGGTCCAATTTCGGATTTGCCTCTAAAAGCTCATCCAGCCGTTCAGAAGAATCCACCAAAATCAATACCAGGGAAGCAAGCGGTCTCTTCATTTCCTCCACCAGCTCTGCCGCTGCCTCATGGCTTAAATCTGCCGCATCGTCCACAATCAAATCTCTTCCGGCCAAACGTTTAAAGGTATTATGCACTCCTTTTGCACTCAGCTTTTCTCCGGAAATTTTTGCCACCTGAGTCGTTTTACTGCCTAAAACCTCATGGGTCTTCTTCAGCTTCTCCACCGCAAAGGGAATCCGCTCCGCCCCTGGTTCTGCCTCGACGACCACACAAGTAATCTCAAATTCACTAAGAGGCTCACCCTCCGCCAAAACTTCCTCCTGAAGCTCCGGCTCTTCTTCATGAGCCGTCGGCTCCTCTTTTTCTTCCGGCAGAGTTTCTTCCTGGAACTCCGGCTCTTCCTCATGAACCGGCAGTTCTTCCTCTGCCTCCTCCGGAATTTCTTCTCCAAACTCCGGCTCTTCTTCATAGACCGGTAGTTCTTCCTCTGCCTCCCCCGGAATTTCTTCTCCAAACTCCGGTTCTTCTTCATAGACCGGCAGTTCTTCCTCTGCCTCCTCCGGGATTTCTTCTCCAAACTCCGGCTCTTCTTCACAGACCGGCAGTTCTTCCTCTGCCTCCTCCGAAATTTCTTCTCCAAACTCCGGCTCTTCTTCTGAAGCCGTCGGCATTTCTCTCACGGCAGGCTCCTCCGGGAATGCCGCCGCCGCAAGAGCTATTGACATGTCATTCAAAAATTCCCCAGTTTCCCCCAAATCCGCCTCTGAATCTTGTTTCAGAGCTTTTCTCGTCTCCTTTACCACTTCTTTCGTCTGCCCGAAGCTCTCCTCGCCTGCCTGTTCTGTAAAGACTGGCTGATCTGTAAAGGTGACAGGCTCCTCCTCTGCCGCCTGCACTGCCTGGGCAAGATCTTCCTGCATCTGATAAAGCTCCCCGGCAGTTTCCTTTTCAGAAGACTGCGCGGCTGAAAAGGGAATCACTTTACCAGAAAGATGCTCTTCTTCCACAGGCACAGCAAAGGGCGGTTCTTGTTCAAGGATTACTTCCTCTGTAACCGCAGTCTCTCCCTCGTCATATTCTCCGGAGGAAGACATCTCCTCTTCGTCTGTCTCACTGGTCATTGCCGCCTCTTCGATCTGTTCTTTTTGCCTCCTCCATTCAATGTCTTCTCCATCATCCACCTGGCCACGGTACTCCCGTTTTTCAAACTCCCGCTCCACCGCACGGACACGGGCTTCAAACTTCTTTTTATTTACAAGCTTCTCCTGCTCTGCAGAGGTAAGCGGTTCATACTGCATTTTCAGGTTTAAGGCCCGGTCCACATAGCTTCCAACACTAAACCACAAGATAATGTCCTTGCAAATCTGTACACATTCCTGCACCCGTCCGGCCTTATGGTAGAGATAGGCCAGCTCATAGGCCCACTTTTCCTCAAATTCTTTTTCCCGATACAGCTCCAGAATCGTAATCAGCTGATTGATATCGCCGCCTTTAGCCGCCTCGATCTGATAAGCCAGAAGCAGCTTACCGATATCATTGGGAGCAACCTTCTGAAACTCCTCAAAATAGCTCTCCGCCTCTTCTACCTCTCCGCCTTTGACACAAAGTTCCGTCAGCTTATAAAGCATCCTGCGCCCCATTGGAACACGCTCATAAGCAAACAGAAGAACATTTTTTGCCTCCTCATAATTTTTTGCCTTCTCGTATACCTGAGAAACCAAAGTCAGCATCTTAATATTTTTGATCTTACTCCAGTCAATGGTATCCGCAATTTTAACCGCCGCGGCATAATCCTTCTTCTCTGCATGCTTTTTGATCTTGTCTTCCTTGATACTCAGTTCATATTTGTCCACAATGCCACCTCAGCTATCCTCATTCGTCCTTTTTTCTGCAAATGTGTATAATAATTATGATACCTGCGAGGCTCCAAGCTCTTTTGGCCTCAGCATTTTATTATAAGTCTATCATACTCATTTTCCCTTGTCAAAAATATTGTTGGAGGTTTTCGCAAGAAATATAGAAAAAAATCGGTTCCCTTCCAGCCAGAACATGCTTCCGCTCATGAAAACCCAAAAGGTTACATGCTTCATATGGTTCCGGCTCAGAAAAAACCGATTTTTTTCTGATTTTCTACAAACTACCCCCATGGTGCGCTGTGGCTGCGCCCAGTCCACCATGGGGGCCGACATATTATATATTTTAGTAGCGTCCGGTCTTATAACTTCCGGTGCTGTTCTGGAACATGGTTTTGATCGTCGCAAAGCTGGCTGCCGCAGTCAGCGCATAACCCACAAGCAGATCTTTCCAATATCCGGCTCTGATCTCCGGAAACTCTTCCAGAAAATCCGGGATCGAACGGAACGCATCTGTAAGGGACGGATTCATCCCCCATACCTCTTCCACTGCCTTTTTGATCTCAATGGCATAGGCAAGGTTATGGGCAAGATAAATCACGGCAGTCACAATTACAAGGGAAATCACGATTCCCACTGCATTGATCCGGCCTCCGAATTTCTCATATCCTTTCAGGGCGCAGACCGCTGCTACCAGTCCCGCAATTCCCGCTATGTAACCCAGCTGGTAAATAAGCACCCAGAGAACACCTCCGAGAAGTGCACCCAGCAGCGCGCCCACAATACCGGTCACCACATTTCCCTTCTTTGAGGCAAGTTCCTGTTTGTTATTCTCCAGACTGTTGCAAAGTTCATTATAACAACTGTCACACATGAAATCCATTGCATTATTGATGCTGCAGAGCGTCACCGGAACTTCGTTTCCGCAATGGCTGCAGCAAGGCGCATACCCATTCTGTGATAAATAGGAAACCGTTCTATCCAGAACCTCCCGGATCTGCATACCGACTTTTCCGGAATTTCTCACAATAAATTCAATTTTCTTCCCGTCAAAAGAGGTTTTCGTCACTTTCTTGATCCCGGAACGAAGCTCCGTCAAAAAGCTGTCCATGGCATACGCCGGAGCTGTGGTTCCCTCTTTCGCATACACAACAACCTTCCAGAAGGCAGTCCCGTCAATTCCCTGTCTCACGTAAACAGGAAAATTCCCTACCCTTCCCTGTAATACTTTCTTGGGTTTCTCAAACAGATTATCGCTCCCTTTAATCTGCTCTACAAGCGCCTGTTTCATGTTTCATTTCCTCCTACAAGTTTTTCAGCAATTCTATCTTAGCACTGCAAAGGGAAAATCTCAACTGGTTTCATTCAAAAATTCTGGTCCGAAACTTTCCGGAAGCAGTTCCTCCAGAGAAAACACTTGATAATCCTCCTCTGACTTAGCCAAAATCACCTGAAATTCAGAAGGGCGGCAAAACTCCCGGAGCACCTGACGGCAGATTCCGCAGGGTGGACAGTAGGATTCTACTTTTCCCAGGCTCCCTCCCATAATGACAATACAGGAAAATTCCCGCTTTCCCTCGCTGACCGCCTTGAAAACTGCCGTCCGCTCCGCACAATTCCCCGCGGGATAGGAGGCGTTCTCCACATTGCAACCTGTATATACTGTTCCGTCTTTACACAGAAGGGCCGCAGCCACATGAAACCTGGAATAAGGTGCATAGACCAGACGAAGCTGCTCCTTTGCCCTGCCGACCAGCTCACATATCTGGACAGCAGAAACTCTTTCTGTTCTTCTGTTCCCAAGTCTTTCTTCCATAACTACAGCCCTCCTTTTCTTTCACCTCATCTTCTCAGCCTTCTGCCTTTACAATCTTCACCAGGCGGCTGGTTCCCAGCCGGTCCGCTCCCAGGCTCACAAATTTCTCTGCATCTTCAAAGGAGCTGATTCCTCCTGCCGCCTTAATTTTTACTTCCGGTCCCACATGGGCCGCAAATAGTTCTATATCCGCAAAGGTAGCTCCTGCCGTGGAAAAACCAGTGGAGGTTTTAATATAATCTGCGCCTGCCTCCGTCACCGCTTTGCAGAGCGCCTTCTTTTCTTCTTCCGTCAACAGACAGGTCTCAATGATCACCTTCAAAATTTTCTCTCCACAGATCTTCTTAAGCACCCGGATCTCTTCCGTAACTTTATCGAATTCTCCCATGCGGACATCACCCAGATTCACCACCATGTCGATTTCATCTGCGCCCTCCCGCAAAGCCTCCTCCGTCTCAAAGACCTTCACTGCCGTCGTGTTATAGCCATTCGGAAAACCAATAACCGTGCAGACTGCCATGCGGCCCCCAAGATATTCCTTCGCCCGCTTTACATAAGAAGGCGGAATGCAGACAGAAGCAGCCTTGTAGGCAACTGCATCGTCACAAAGCGCCCGGATCTCCTCCCAGGTTGCAGTCTGAGACAGCAACGTGTGGTCTACCCTGCTTAAAAGTTCTTTTCTGTTCATTCTATACTCCCTCATTTTCTGATTATTTGCCCTTCGGCATTCCATAAGACATAATACCATGGATTTTCTGTTTTTACTATCTCTTTTCATCACAAAAATTCTGTCATATGTTTCCTGTACCAAATCGGCAGGAAATTTCTCTGACAGTTTGGATTCTCCCGCTCTTTGATTCCTATGGTGTGAAAAAAGGTCCTCCATAAATCCTCATAGCTGTCAGAAGCCCCATAGATTTCCAAAAACGCATCCACCTGGCTCTTCGGAAATTTTGCCGCCGCCCAGTCCTCTCCGGCCCGGTGGATCACCGCCTCTTCTCTGCCGTCATCATAGATCACCCAGTTTTCTCCTGGGAACCGGTCTGCAAAATGAGGCGCCACCAGCGTAGAAACCCTGCTCTTCGGTGAAATTGCGGCAAAGAGAACTCCATTTGCCAACTGCTCGAAACGGATAAATTCCAGATATTGATGAGCTTCGTTGGCAACTTTTCTGGACAGGGCAAAAACTTCAGCCACCGCCGGATTCTGTAAGCGCCGCAGGACCACACTTCCGTACCGGAATCCCTCAATCAGAAACCGGTAGATCGCGTCCGCCCGGAAAGCCCTGACTGAAAATGCCGCCCGGCAGACCACCCGGAAGGCCTCCCCTGATATTTTTTTCTGAATTGAGCGAGCCACCTTTTCCGACTTTTCTGTATCCGGTATAATCTCCTCATACTCCACGAAAAATTCAGGCTCATACTGATCTTTCATCAAAATCTTTACATTTTCGTGGCCAAGCCCCGAAGCCCAGGCATCGTAAATACCTGTAAAAATCCCTTCCAGGGAGTCTGCACACAGAAATGCTTTCATAATAAGAGTCCTCTCTTTTTCAAATATAACCGTGCTCTCACAGCTCTCCGCCAACGGCTTTCCCAAAATCTTCTGCCTCTGGGGCTGCCTGGAGGTTCATATCGTCAAACAAGTTCAGCTGCCGGTAACATTCCATGTGGGAAAGTTCCCAGTTTTTCCTCCGGTTATCACCAATAAGCCCCGCTGTGATCCGGTTCTCTTCCAGACGCACCGGGAACATCTGCCGCCCTCCCAGGGTAATAAAATAATGCGCCCGTTTCAATACCACCCCCATCCGTTTGAGATCTGGAAAATCCAGGCTCCCAAACCGCCTGGCATTGTAAATCCTCCTGGCGGATTTGGCCCCGATGCCCGGCACCCGAAGAAGCATTTCATAATCAGCCCTCATGATTTCCACCGGGAAATATTCCAGATGACGGACCGCCCAATCACATTTCGGATCAAGAAGCACATTGAAATTGGGACGCTCACTGGACAAAAGTTCCTCTGCCCGGAATCCGTAAAACCGCAGCAGCCAGTCGGCCTGATAGAGCCGGTGTTCCCTGAGAAGAGGCGGTGGGCTGCCCGGAGCCGGAAGAGCGCCGTCTTCATTGAGGCCAATATAGGCAGAAAAAAACACTCTCTTCAAATCATACTGGCGGTACAAAGCCTGAGTCACCATCATCATATGGTAGTCACTCTCTGCAGTGGCCCCCACAATCATCTGGGTACTCTGCCCTGCCGGTGCAAAGGTCCGGATATCCAGCCCCCGCTCCGGCGGCCTTAAAACTCCGATTCCTCTGTCTTTCACAGGGCTGCCGCCTGCGATTTCTGCGGGAAAATCACTGATTCCTAAGCCCGGACTGCTGCCGCCAAGTTCCAGGCGGCTCTCCCATGCGATTCTATCCTGATATCCTTCTTCTCTGAATAGTCCGTTTGAAAGCCCCTTCACCCCCCAGGCCCTCTCCAGCCTGGCCGTCTGCCCCATGGACTGCCTGGACTCCACTATTTTTTTCTGGATCCGGCTCATAGGTTTCAAAATGCTGTCTCTGCTTTTATGGGGTGCCAGAGTGCGCAGGCTGTCCGCCGTGGGAAGCTCCAGATTGACGCTCATCCGATCCGCCAGAAGCCCCACTTCATCTAAAATAGAATCATCCGCCCCCGGAATGGCTTTCACATGGACGTATCCACGAAACCGGTGTATCCTCCTTAACTTATAGACCACCTCATAAATCTGCTCCATGGTATATGTGGGCGATCGGAATACGCCGGAACTTAAAAAGAGACCTTCAATATAATTTCTCCGGTAAAACTCTATGGTCAGAGTGCAGATCTCATCCGGCGTAAAGGCCGCCCGCTTCACATCATTGGACCGTCTGTTCAGACAGTATTTGCAGTCATAAATGCAGTGATTGGTCAAAAGGATCTTGAGCAGAGAAATACAGCGCCCGTCTGATGCAAAGCTGTGGCAGATCCCGGCTGCTACAGAATTTCCCAAGGCCCCTTTCTTCCCTGCCCGGTCCACCCCGCTGGAGGTACATGCCACGTCATATTTAGCCGCATCCGATAAAATCCGCAGCTTTTCCTCAAGTTCCACAAATCCCCGTCTCGTCTCCATCTCTGCCTCCGCCAAAACTCGAATGTATGTTCTCTTTCAGTATAGCACATACGTTCTGCCCGGGCAAGCTTTTTTCCTCTGTTTTTTTCTGGAAAAAATGAATATTGACATCCTGGATTTTTTTCTATATGCTTCGAATAGAACACCATCTAGGAGGAACATGCCATGCGCTATTTCGAATTGGACACCCCGTCGCTTCTGATCGACAGGGAGCTGCTTTTAAAAAATCTGGCTGATATGCAGCACTACGCAGATGAAAATAAGGTAAGGCTGCGGCCACACACAAAAACCCACAAAATGCCTGAGATCGCGAAGCTCCAGGAAGAGCAGGGAGCCTGCGGAATCGCAGTCGCAAAGGTGGGTGAGGCAGAGGTCATGGCCCAATGGGGCCTTAAGGATATTTTTATTGCCAATGAGATCGTAGGTATCAAAAAACTGGAACGGATCGCTTCACTGGCAGAAAAAGGCGTCCGTATTTCTTTCGGCATAGACTCTCTCTGTCAGGTAACGGAAGCTGAGAAAGTCTTTTCTTCCAGACAGGTAACCATCCCCGCACTGATCGAGATCGAAGTGGGAGAAAACCGTTCTGGCATCATCCGGGAAGAGGATTTTATCCGGCTGTTGGATGCCTTCAAGGATTGTCCTCATGTGTTATTCGCAGGAATCTTTTCTCACGACGGCAACAGCTACCACGCAAAAGATATCGCCAGCCTCCACGAAATCGCCGAGAACGCACAAAAAAGAACGCTTCGTTTTGCCAATCTGGCCAGAGCACACGGGATGCCCTGCGCCGTTGTCAGCTATGGTTCAACTCCCACCTTCATGAACCACGTGAAGATCCTGGAGGGCATCACGGAACTTCGCCCCGGCACCTATGCCTTGATGGATACCTCTCAGGGGCACGCCATCCAAACCTTGGACCGGTGCGCGGCCACCGTCCTGGCGACTGTCATCAGCAGGCCCACCGACACCCGCACTATCCTGGATGTGGGTGCCAAGGGTCTTACCATGCAGGAACGAAAGACAGGCATCTGCGCTGCTTCTGGCAAAGGCACGATTCTGGAATATCCGGGAACCCATATTGACTCTGTTTTTGACGAACACGCCATCCTCTATGACAGAGATTTTCATGACCAGGTAACCATCAGCGACAAGGTGCGGATCATTCCTGTCCATATCTGTCCGGTATGCAACCTTTATGACTCCGCTTACCTGGTTTCCGGCAACGACGTGGTACAGGAGCTTGCCATCGCCTGCCGCGGAAAACTGCAATAGACTAAAAACTCTTTCCCTGCACGAAGAAACGGCAGGCAGCCGCCCTTAGGACCGCTGTCTGCCGTTTTTTACACACAGTTTATTCTTCCGAAAAAGAATCCTTTCCCACGCCGCACACAGGACATACCCAATCCTCCGGCAAATCCTCAAAGGCTGTTCCCGCGGGGATTCCGCTGTCGGGATCTCCCACCTCAGGGTCATACACATAACCGCAGGGTTCGCATACATACTTTTTCATGTCACATCTTCCTTTCTGTTTTATCATTTTCTTTTATATGTGGTAAAGGCAAAAGAAAGCCCCTCCCATTCCATCTGTTCTCCCTCATAGGATAACTCCCACTCCTGATTTTTATCCAGATCCGGGAAAAAGGTATCCGCCGGAAAATCCTGATAAACTCTTGTCACATAAGCTGTATCACAGAGGGGAAGAAACTGTCGGTAAATATCACCGCCTCCGGCAATAAAAACTTTCTCCGGTTCGTATTCCCTCAAGACAGTCAGTGCCTCTTCCGTATCATGGACAGCCGTCACCCCTTCTCTTGAAAACGCCAGATCCCTAGTCAGCACCAGGTTCGTCCTGTTTTTTAAAGGCTTTCCTCCGGGAAAACTGTCCAGAGTCTTCCGCCCCATGACGACGATGTTCCCAGTAGTCATTTTCCGAAAAAATTTCATATCCTCCGGAAGATGCCAGAGCAAGTCCCCATCCTTTCCAATGGCCCAGTTTTTCGCGGCCGCAACGATTATCTGCATAACCTCCTCCTCAAACAGCCACCGGAATCCGCTCTGAGAACGAATGATACCGGTAATTTTTCAGTGCGAAACTGTCTACGGTAAACTGATAAAAATCTGTGACAGACCGATCCATAACAAACTCCGGCCCCTCATAAGGCTCCCGCTTTAAAAGCTCCTCTACCATGGGAACATGTCTGTCATAGATATGGGCATCAGCGATCACATGAACCAATTCTCCTGCCTTCAGGCCAGATACTTGAGCGAACATGCACAGCAGCACTGCGTACTGCATGGTATTCCAGTTGTTGGCCGTCAGCATGTCCTGGGATCGCTGGTTTAAAATCCCGTTGAGCTTATTTCCAGACACATTGAAGGTCATGCTGTAAGCACAGGGGTACAGCATCATCTCGTGGAGATCCTGGTGATTGTAAATATTGGTCAGAATCCGACGGCTGGCCGGATTATGTTTAAGATCATAGAGGACTCGGTCCACCTGGTCAAACATTCCTTCCTTATAAAGATGCTTCACGCCAAGCTGGTAACCGTAAGCCTTCCCGATGGTGCCGTTCTCATCAGTCCAGGAATCCCACACATGGCTGTTAAGCTCTGCCACCCGGTTGGATTTCTTCTGCCAGATCCAGAGGAGCTCGTCGATGGCTCCTTTAAAGGCGCTTCTCCTGACTGTAATAACCGGAAACTCTTTTGACAGATCATACCGGTTCACCACACCAAATTTTTTCACCGTGTGGGCAGGCGTCCCGTCCTCCCATCTGGGCCGCACCTCCTGATTGGTATCCCAGACACCGTTTTCCAAAATATCTTTACAGGTATCCATAAATACCCTGTCTGCATAGCTCATGGCTGTCCCTCCTCACAGTCTGCCGAAAAGTTCCGGGGGCACGTAAGCCTCCACGGCGATGCCGTCCTCCCTGTAATCCTCTGAGAGAAGCTGCCCCCAGTTCCGGATCAATTGGACCTTTCCCGCCTCTGCATAAGGATACAAACGCTCCAGGAAAATCCTCTGTTCCTTTAACTTCCTCGCCAGAAGTGTTTTTAATTCTGAAAGGCCCTGTCCCGTCTTCGCGGAAATAAGGAGCGTCTCGTCTGCCGTAAAATCCCGGAACACCGGAATCTCCACAAACCGATCTGTCTTATTAAACAGGGTGATCACCGGCTTTCCCATGGCCTCCAATTCCTTAAGAGTCTCATAGACTGTATACATCTGAAGCTCCATGGAAGAGCTTGCCCCATCCACCACATGGAGAATAAAATCTGCATATTTCGCTTCTTCCAGCGTGCTTTTGAAAGCTTCCACCAGATGGTGAGGCAGCTTCCTGATAAATCCCACCGTATCTGTCAGAAGAATGGACTCCCCTCCTGGCAGGAGAAGCTCTCTGGTGGTCGGATCCAAGGTTGCAAACAGCTTGTCCTCAGAAAGCACGCCCGCCCCGGTCAGCGCATTTAATAAAGTAGATTTTCCCGCATTGGTATAGCCCACAATGGCCGCCACCGTCTTATGGTTCCTCTCCCGCCGCCGTCTTGTGGTCTCCCGGTGCCGCTCCACCTGTAAAAGCTCTGTTTTTAGCACGGAAATCCGCTCATGGATTCTCCGCCTGTCCACCTCCAGCTTTTTTTCTCCCGGCCCTCTGGTGCCGATTCCGCCTCCCAGCCTGGAAAGCGCGCCGCCAAAGCCCGTCAGCCTGGCCGCCCGGTAACGAAGCTGGGCAAGCTCCACCTGTATCTTTCCCTCGCTGCTGGAGGCCCTGGCCGCAAAAATATCCAGGATCACCATGGTCCGGTCCATGACCTTCACATCCAAAGTTCGTTCCAGATTCTTAAGCTGGGCCGGGGAGAGCTCGTCGTCGCAGATCACACCGGTCGCTCCTGTTTCGGCTACCAGAGCGGAAAGCTCCGAAAGCTTTCCTGTTCCCAGATAGGTCGCCGGATGGGCTGCCTCCCGTTTCTGGATCAGGTTTTCTATGGGAACCGCCCCGGCAGTCCTCACAAGCTCCGACAACTCCCGCACAGATTCCTCTGCATCCTGGCCGTCCCCGGTACTGATCCCCACCAAAATGACCCGCTCCTCGTCTTTTTTTATCTCTATCATACGCCCTCGTCCGCTGCTTTTGTTTCAGCAGCTGGTTCTGTCTCTGGAGCCGGTGTCCCGTCCGCTGGTTCTGTCTCCGCCTCATCGGGCGCCTCTACGACCACGCCCTGTGTCGTTATCCTTGTCTCAAGGAAAGCAATCTCATGGTCCAGAGCCTCGTCAGCTCCGTAGGTCTCCCGGTAACTGCGAAACTTTTCCAACGCTGTTTCGAAATCCCGAAGCTGCTCATAGCACGCGCCTTCTGCATAGAGGAGTTCACCGCGAACAGGCTCCGCTGCCTGGGGGATGACTTCCTGAAGCAGAGAAAGAGCCCCCTCGTACTGTCCTGTCTTCATCCTGGAATAAACAGTTTCCAGACAAGCCCTGTCATACCGGCCGCCGTCCTCTTCCTGCGGCCCAGCCGCGAGGACTGTCTCCAAGAATTCGGCCCCCGCCTCATCGGCTCCGTGCTCCTTCAGAGTCAGATACATATCTTCACAGTAATCCAGATTTTGGGAAGCCAGAGAAAGCGCCATCCGAAAATCTGAAACTGCTCCGTCCGTATCGCCAAGCTCGGCACACACCCGGCCCCGGAGCAGGTAATACTCTGCATATTCATTATCCAGCTCAATCAGCCTGCTGTAGTCTGCCTTCGCATTCTCAAAATTTCCACTCTTGATCTCCGCATCGGCTTTGTATTTCAGGATATCCTCACAGAAACTTCCTTTATCCTCTTCCCCCATAGCCTGCAGTGCCCTGGAAAACTCCTGAGCGGCCTGGGAGTAGTCCTGCTCCTCATAAGCGAGGATTCCCAGAGCCCGCAGTACGCCCGGATCCTGCGGAGACAATTTCTGTGCCCTCGAAAGCGCCTCTTTTGCCTCAGGAAAATTCTTTTCTTCCAGAGCCTCCATTCCACGCACAATATATTCTGCCGTCTCATCCTTTTCCCCGCAGCCGCCAAAAAGCAGTAACAGGCAAAGGCCAAGAGACAGCCAAACTGTCAGTCGTCGTCTTTTCATTATACCTACCGTTCACAGCCAAGGTAGAACAGAGCTACTGTGCCAGGGCCAGAATGAGCCCCGATTACAGCCCCCACATGGCTGAAATAAAAGGTTTTGGGGCCAAATCGTTCCTCAACCAGCTTTGCCACATATTTTGCATCCTCAATACAATCCCCGTGGCTGATAAAAATCTCCTCGTTTTCTTTTTCAAATCCTTTTATGGTCTGAGCCATGTTTTCCACCAGTGCCTGCAGAGATTTTTTCCGTCCCCGCACATTGCGCAGCGGGATCAGTTTTCCCTCATTGTCCACATGGAGCACCGGCTTCACATTGATCAGGGTCCCAAGGACAGCCGCTGTTTTAGACACCCGTCCGCCTCTGTGAAGATGGTTTAAGTCATCCACCGTAAACTGATGGCAGAGGTTGAGTTTATGATCCTCCAGCCAGGCGGCATTCTCTGTGAGACTCATACCTTCTGCCTTCCGCTTTAAGGCATAATGGACAAAAAGCCCCTGCCCCATGGAGGCACAGAGGGAATCCACCACCATAATCTTCCGGTCGGGATATTCCTCTCTCATCTCCTTGGCTGCCAGCATCTCATTCTGACAGCTTCCGCTTAAGCCCGATGAAAAACCAATGAACAGAATGTCCATCCCTTTGTCCAGATGCCGTTTCATGGCCGCCGCCACATCCTCCGGGTTTACCGCCATGGTGGTGGGCATACTTCCATTTCGCATCTTGTTATAAAATTCCCCAATTGGGAGATTCTTATCCCCGCCGTAAACCACACCATCCAGATTGTAGAACAAATTCAGCACATCCAGCTTTTTTTCCTTAATGTAATCTTCCGGCAGATCACAGGAAGAATCTGTCATAATCACATAATCACTCATCGCATTTCCCTTTCTACTATCATTGAACCAGAATTTCCGTTATGCCCCGGTGCTTCCAAAGCCGCCGTTTCTGACCGCCTCTGCGTCATCGTCTTCCGTAATCCCAAATTCCATGAAAATTCCCTGGGCAAATCCGCTTCCTGCTTCCAGGACAAGCGTTTTCCCTTCCCGACTGTCATTGGTAATCTTGACAAAAATATGTCCCTCATTATCAGAATGGTAATAATCGCTGTCCACGATCCCCACTGTATTGTTCAGCTGAAGTCTGTACTTGAAACCCAGGCCGCTTCTGGGATAAATCTGGAGCACCCATCCCTCTTCCATGGAAGCCCGGATTCCCGTAGGCACCTTCATCATAGCCCCCGGCGCAAGCTCAATGGGAACAGGGGTGACAAAGTCATACCCCGCAGACCCCAACGTCGCCCGTTTGGGAATGGAAACCTGTTCATAGGCGGCCCGGCACTCTGCCTCACGTTCCTTGCCAAAGGTATCCAGAAAATCTTTTTCAAACTGGCTCCTGCTCACTTTCTCAAATCTCGCAATTCGTTTCATAGCCTTTCCTCCTACCGAATCAGTATACCATAAGGCCTGGGGGATTGTAACCCTGTTTTTTCCTGAGTTTTGGTATTTTTCGTTCTATAAAAAACTTGGAAGAAAATCGCTTAAAAGTAGAGCCTGTCCCAAGGCGGGCTCTTGAAATCCGGCGGCCCTTATGTTATGATACCCTAAGCAGAATGAATGGCCGCGGCTGCCGTTTTAAGGGACGGCGGACGAGGAAAGTCCGGGCTTCACAGGGCAGGATGCCGGATAACATCCGGTGGAGGCGACTCCAAGGACAGTGCAACAGAAATGTACCGCCGGCTTCGGGCCGGTAAGGTTGGAAGGGCAGTGTAAGAGACTA
>JAAWBT010000014.1 GCA_022792835.1 Lachnospiraceae bacterium
GCCGGTAAGGTTGGAAGGGCAGTGTAAGAGACTACCGCCCTCCTGGTAACAGGAGGGGCATATGTAAACCCCATCCGAAGCAAGACCGAACAGAGAGCATAAGGCGGCCCGTCTGCTTTCGGGTAGGTCGCTTGAGCCTGCCGGCAACGGCAGGCCTAGATAGATGGCCATTCACGACAGAACCCGGCTTATAGTTCTGCTAAAGTCCGGCAGTGTGCGTCTGACGACGTATTCTGCCGGACTTTTCTTCGCAGGAGATTCCAAAACAGGCTAATGGGGAAGCCGTTTCACTATTTCTGCTCCGGCCACTCCGATGACAATCCCCGTAATACAGCCAGACACCATGAGCGCCGGAAAATACCAGACTAAAGCTGACGTCTCCAGGAGGGCCGCCGCCACCAGAAGCTGCCCCAGATTGTGCATGACGCCCCCGGCCGCGCTGACTCCCACCATGCCGAACCGGCCTGTCTTTTTTAAAAGAATCATAACAAACAGGCTTAACATACAGCCTGCCAGGCTGTAGAGCATCATCATGGTATTGTGAAAGGTAAGCCCGGCAAGCACCACGCGGATCACGGAGACAAAGGCGGCAGGCCCTTTCCCCATCCGGTAAAGGGCGGCAAGCACCACCAGATTAGCCAGCCCCAGCTTGATCCCCGGAACCGGCACGGGTACCATGATCACACTCTCAATATAGCTGAATATAAATGCAAGAGCAGTCAGAAGGCCGTATTGGGCTGTTTTTTTTGTGCTCATGACCCTGCCCCGCCTTTCTGCCGGCTATTCATAGGTTTTCTTTCCTTCCAGATCCAGCCTCATATAAATGGAAGTCTTCATGGGACTGTCGTTATAGCAGGGTATCTCATAAAATCCAAATTTTTTATACACGCCAAGGGCCCTCTCCAAAAAGGGCAGAGTGTCAAGAAGCATGTGAGAATATCCGATTTCCTCTGCATCCTCGATAATCTGACGGACCAGCCGGCCGCCGATTCCCTTCCCCCCAAATGCAGGGCGGACATAAAGCCTCTTCATCTCGCAGTTCTCATGGTCAAGCCTCCTCAGTCCGATGCAGCCGGCCGTCTCTCCGTCTGCATAAGCCAGATACAGTCTTCCGCCCGGAGGCCCATATTTGACTTCCAAATGCTTCAGTTCCTCATCATAATGCTGGAGCGCCAGGTATTTCTGAAAGGTCCCGTCACCTGCGATCAACATGTCCGTATATTCTGAAAATAACATCCCTATCTCCTGCGGGTGATCGTAAGCAGGAATCAACTGAATCTCCATAGTAAACCCTCCAATCTCTTTCCCAGTATAGGGCAAAATTAAAAAATCTACAAGGATTGTTTTCACTGCGCCATCCCGTCCACCTCTCTTTTCTCACCGCCCTCGATGCGGACCGTGAGCCTGTGGGGCAGGCAGATGATGCTCTCTCCCTGATATTGGATGGCTTTCTGGTTGACACAGAGTTTGTCGGGACAGTCGGCCTCCGAAACCTCCGCGATTCCATTTTCGATGACCAGACGGTTTGTCCCCCAGGGCGAGGAAAGCTCTGCGGCCAGAGACTCAGACAAAGGATATCTCGTCGCCTCTTCCCCGTCTATTTCAATCACCACAAAGGCCCCCTCCTCCCTGGTAAAATACAGACATGCCCAAACGCCAAAAGCCAGAATGAGCACCCCCGCGATCAGCCAGATATCCAGACGTTTCTTCATATCATTTCCTCTCTTACTTTTCGAATCACGACAAATATGCTATACTGGGTCTGTCGTTTCTTTCTCATGTGAGAGTGTCTGCAGCAGCAGCCCACTCCATTCCTTTATGCTACATCGGAGGTTCTGTCATGAACAGAGTTTCATATAAAAGAGGCTTTCGCCTCATTCTTCTTTTCACCGCTTTTTTTCTGGTTTCCCAGTCCTTTGCTGCCTGCAAGAATCCCTCCTCAGAGAAACCAGGAAACAATGGCTCTAATCAGCAGGTCTCAAAAACCTCGTTCTTTTTAAACACCGTGGTAACCATTACTCTGTATGGCACGGAGGATGATTCCCTGATTGAAGAATGTTTTGCCCTCTGTAACGAATATGAAAAGACCTTAAGCCGCACCCTAAGGGGCAGCGAAATCTATGATCTGAACCACCGGACAAAAGACACGGTGTCTGATGAGACGCTGGTCCTCATAAAAACTGGCCTTACATACAGCGTCCTGTCACACGGGGCTTTTGACATTACCATCGGCGCCTGCTCTTCCCTCTGGGATTTCACCGCCCAGTCCCCTGTCGTCCCGGATCAAAAGTCTCTTTCAGAAGCCCTGACCCATGTGGGCTATGAAAAGCTGTCTCTGGATCAAAATAGGATTTCCTTCTCTGATGATCAAACCCTCATCGACCTGGGAGCCATCGCCAAAGGCTATATCGCTGACCGGATCAAAGACTTCCTTGCGGAAAACGGGGTGACCTCAGCCCTCATCGACCTGGGTGGAAACGTCCTTTGCATTGGGTCTAAACCGGATGGAAGCCCTTTTCGCATCGGCATTCAAAAACCATTTGACCCCCAGGGGACCCCTATGGTGGTGGTTCCCGTCTCTGGCTGGTCTGTCGTCACTTCCGGTATCTACGAGCGATACTTTGAGGAGGCCGGAAAATTTTACCACCATATTCTAAATCCGGCCACTGGATACCCTTGTGAAAACAATCTGCTCTCCGTCACCATTTTAAGCGAACATTCCGTGGACGGGGATGCCCTTTCCACTGCCTGCTTTTCTCTGGGTCTTGACGAAGGAATGAGCCTCATCGACAGCCTGGACGAGATCTACGCCGTCTTTGTCACGGATGATTACAAGATCCATTACTCTGAAAAACTTTTAGAGCGGTTTGCAGTTTCTGAACCATAATTTGTGAAATCCCGGACGAGACGCAGGAGATTTGCTTCTCATCCGGGATTTTCACTTGAAATTTTTTATAAGAAACAACAAAGGAATTTGCCATTTACCATATGTCTGACTCGTTTTGGCGCCTTACGCTTTGGCGCCGGGCGCCTCCACAGGCTGAGGCTTTCCCTCAATCCACAATATCGCTTTCTTCGGGCACTTCTCCGCACAGGCCCCGCAGCCGTTACATTTTGTGTAATCAATG
Source organism: Lachnospiraceae bacterium (assembly GCA_022792835.1). Taxonomy (GTDB): domain Bacteria; phylum Bacillota; class Clostridia; order Lachnospirales; family Lachnospiraceae; genus Lientehia. The sequence goes on from JAAWBT010000014.1 coordinate 3,129, forward strand.
GATGCAAGATTATTCTCCACGGTGATCGCACCGTTGGGGCAATTTTTTGCGCAGAGGCCGCAGCCGATACAGCCCACCTTACAGGCCTTATTCACGGCAGCGCCCTTTTCTTTGCTGGAGCACTTCACCGCCGGCTGGCTGGCCGCAGGCTTGATCTTGATCACGCCTCTGGGACATACTGCCGTACAGGCCGTACATCCGGTACATTTTTCCCGATCCACCTTTGCCACACCGCCCTCCACATGGATGGCATCAAACATACAGGCGCGGGTGCAGTCTCCAAGGCCCAGGCAGCCAAAGCTGCAGGCACTGGGGCCTCCTGCAATTCCAGCCGCGGCCGCACAGGTTTTAAGTCCCTGGTATTCAAACCGTTTCCCGCAATTCTCATCGCTGCCATTGCAGGCCACATATGCCTTGAGTTCAGGACCGCCAGACCCTGACTGGCCCATGATCCGGTTGATGGCCTCTGTCGCTTTGCTGCCGCCGGGCGCACATTTCGATGTGGGAGCGCCGCTTTTTACAATGGCCTCCGCATAGTCGGCGCAGCCGGCATAGCCGCAGCCGCCGCAGTTGGCTCCTGCCAGACATTCCGTCACCTCGGCGATGCGGGGGTCTTCATAAACAGCCATGAATTTGGAGGCCAGCACCAGGATCGCGCCTCCGGCCAGTCCCAGAATTCCAAGCACTATTATCGCTAATAAAATCGGACTCATTCTCTCTCCCCCTTACATAAGTGCGCCGATGATGTTTTCCACCAGGCCGCCAAAGCCCATGAAGCTTAAGCTCGTGATCGCCGCGGAAACCAACGTGATCGGAAGTCCCTTGAAAGATTCCGGCGGATCGGCATTTTCCACTCGCTGACGCACGCCGCAGAACAAAAGCATCGCCACCAGGAAACCTACGCCTGCGCCCACGGAACAGATCAGAGCCTCCGCATAGGCAAAGCCAAATCCGTATGCCGCCACATCCGCAGAATAATTCTGGACTGCCAGGATCGTAACACCCAGCACACAGCAGTTGGTGGTGATCAGGGGAAGATAAACACCCAGGCTCTTATACAGAGCGGGGACATAACGCTTTAAGGTGATCTCAATGAGCTGTACCAGCACCGCAATCACGAGGATGAAAATGATGGTCTGCATGTAAGCCAGCCCCTCTTTATCCAGAAGGAACATCTGCAGAGGAAAGGTAACCGCCGTGGCAATGAACATAACCGCAATAACCGCCAGACCCATACCCACACTGGAATCCATCTTTTTGGAAACCCCCAGGAAGGGGCAGATTCCAAGGAACTGTACCAGCACATAGTTGTTCACCAGAATCATGCTGAAAAAGATCGTTGCAAAGGTCGCTACACCGGAACTCATGCTTCAGGCCCTCCTTTCCCGTCTTTTCCCTTGCTGCAGGCAAGATCCCCATGGCCGCAGCCAGGACAGTCGCCGCACATCTTCCGCTCAATGGGATGATTGGTTTTCTTTTCGATCCAGATACACAGAGCCATCAGACATCCGAACACAAAGAAACCGCCGGGTGCAGAGCCCACCACTGTCATCTTCTCCACAGAATCGGGAATCAGTTTGATGCCAAGCCAGGTCCCGGAAGCAATGATCTCACGGATGCTGCTCATGAGGAACATGACCAGAATATAACCCACGCCCATTCCAAGGCCGTCAAGAGCCGAATCAATCACTGTGTTTTTACAGGCAAACATTTCCGCCCGTCCAAGGATGATACAGTTTACCACGATCAGGCTGAGGAACACGCCCAGGGTTTTGAAGAGTTCCGGCATATAAGCGTGAAGCACCATTTCCACCACCGTCACAAAGGTGGCGATGATCACGATATAGCAGGGAAGATGTACTTTACTCGGTATCACCTTCCGAAGAGCGGAGATCACGATATTGGAACCAAGAAGTACAAAGGTCATGGAAAGCCCCATACCCAGAGCGCCGGATACCGTGGTTGTGACAGCCAGCGCAGAGCAGCAGCCGAGCACCAAGCGGAGCACCGGGTTTTCTTTAATAATCCCGTTGGTAAATACCTTCCATTTGCTCTGTTTTTCGTTCATGTCACTCCACCCCCTTTATTTCCTGATTAAAGCACGTCATCGCACTGTTCACCGCTTCAAATACCGCGCCGCTGGAATAGCTGGCGCCGCTTATGGAATCTACAGGCGCTCCAGCCGCCACTTCGGCACACGCATCCCAGCCCAGGAATCCCTCGCAGAACTCGGAAGCGCCCACCTTGCTTCCGATGCCGGCAGTCTGGGTGGAAGCATCCACCTGGATACCAGTGATGATACCGTCCGTGTCAAAAGCCACATACACCGTCACGTCTTTTCCGGAATAACCGGAAGCAATTGCTTTCACAGCCGCTTTTCCGTCCGCCGTCCGCACGGCGCTCTCCACGCCCTCGGTGTCGGTTTCCAAATTGCTTAAACTGTTGGCGTCCGTCCCTTCGGGAAGTACTGCAAGGAATGCCGCCTGGGTCGCCAAAAGCTCATTTTCTTTAATCAGGGGAGCCGTCTGTTCATTGAGCCAGGCAAGCAGTGCACCGCAGGCCACGCAGATCACCAAAAGCACCAGCACAGGAGAAATAATACTCTTATAAACGCTCTCTTTTGCGTTTTCCATTATGCCTTGCCCCCTTTCTCCTCTGCTGCGGGAGCAGCTTTTTTCTCTTTTTTCTTTTTTACAAATCCAAGAGGAATCTGATGGCTCCACTCATTAAACCAGGGAGTCAGCAGGTTGCCCAAAAGGATTGCATAGCTCACACCGCCGTTCATACTGCCGAAACGGCGGATCGCAAAGACAATCACACCAATGAAGATACCGTACATGACACGTCCCTTTGCATTAAAAGGGCTGGTCACATAATCCGTCGCCATAAAAACGGCGCCGAACAGAAGACCGCCGCTCATGACTTCTACCAGAGCATTGTGGACACTCCTGTCTGCAAGCAGCGCCAAAATAAAAACCGTCAGGATGATGCTGGCCGGTATCGAAATGTTGATGACCCGCCGGATCAACAGATAGGCAAGGCCCACCAGGATGGCAATGGCACAGGTCTCTCCGAGAACGCCGCCCCGGATGCCGATCACCATGTCAATAAGGCTGACTGTGCTCTTATCAACTGTTTCTGCCAGAACTGTAGCGGAAGAGATCGCGTCAGCCACGCCTTTGGGCTGAACGTAATTGGTCATGGAACCTGTAAAGCCCAGAAAGAGGACAATACGCCCTACCAGCGCAGGGTTTGCAAAGTTAAAGCCCAGCCCGCCAAAGAGCTGTTTGGTAATGATGATAGCCACAAAAGCACCCACAATACAGATCCAAAAAGGCATATTGGAGGGCATGTTCATTCCCAGGATCACTCCGGTTACGCAGGCGGAAAGGTCGGAAACGGGGATCTTTTTATGTAACAGCTTACAGTACAGATACTCAAAGGCCACGCAGGCCGCCGTGGTCACGGCAATCACCATGAAAGCCCGGAAGCCGAAAATCAGCGTCGCCGCAAATATACAGGGAATCAGGGAAATCAGCACATCGCCCATCAGGCCCTGAGTGCTTGCCTTATCCCGGATATGAGGAGAAGCAGTTACGATCAATCGTTCGTCCATGATTATTTTCCCTCCTTCTCTCTTTTGGTTTTCAGATACCAGGCCTTGGCCAGCGTTGTATTCTGCGAAATCAGGCGCTTGGCCGGACATGCATAGGTACAGCTTCCGCATGCAACGCACAGATCCACGTTGCATTTTTCCAGCCTGTCGTAATCTTTCTGCTCAAAAGCCTCCGCAATATGCACCGGCTCCAGCCCCATGGGACATGCCGTGATGCACCGCCCGCACCGGATGCAGGGTCCAGGTTCCGGAATCTCCGCCTTTTCTTTGGAAAACAGGATCAGACCGTTGTTCTGCTTCAGCACAGGAAAATCCATCCCCGGCGAAGCGCCTCCCATCATAGGGCCGCCGAAAATCACCTTGCCCAGCTTTACGCCATCCTTGATGCCGCCGCAGGCTTCCACCACGTCCCGGTAAAGAGCGCCGATGGGCACTTCAATATTCTGAGGCTTCGCGATGGCGTCACCTTCCACCGTAAGGCGCTTGGTGACAAGGGGCATGCCTGTTTTCAAGTATTTCCCCAGTGTGGAGACACTGGTCACATTCATGATCACACAGCCGCAATCCGCCGGAAGTCCCGGCTTCCCGGCTTCCGTAATCTGAGGCACCTCCCGGCCGGTACAAGTTTCAATGAGCGTTTTCTCTGCTCCCTGCGGGTACCGCATGGGAAGTTCTTTTACTTCCACCCCAGGCATCTTTTCTGTCTGGATGGATAACAATCTGATACATTCCGGTTTGTTTCCCTCAATGCCGATGATGCAGTGACCGATTTTACAGTGCTTCATCACTGCCTCAATGCCGGAAATGATCGTATCGCTGCATTCTAACATCTCACGGGTATCCGTGGAAAGATAGGGCTCGCACTCAGCGCCGTTGATGATCAGGGTATCAATGGTATCCGCCGCCAGCTTCACATGGGTTGGAAAGCCGGCTCCGCCCACTCCCACCAGGCCGCACGCCTGAATAGCGTCAAGAAGACTTTTTTTATCGGTCACCTCAGGAGGCGCACAGGCCGCATCCACTGCCTGCTCCCCGTCGGCTTCGATCACCACAGCCTTGCAGACTGCACCGTTTACCATATGAAAAGCCTGACTTATTTCCTTAACTGTACCGGATACACTGGAATAGATATTTGCACTGACAAAACCGCCGGCTTTTCCGACCAGGGTTCCCACCTTGACCGTGTCCCCCTTCTGGACCACCGGCTCGGCGGGCGCACCGATATGCATGGACATAGGGATGACCACCTGCTTTGGCGCAGGCATCTTCACGGTGTCCAGAACTGCCGTCGGCTTGTCATGAGGCGCACTCACACCCTTTGCAGAGCGTTTCAGAAATTTTAACATAAACTCCTAGTCCCCCATTTCTCTATAAATAGACACTACAGGTAGTCTAACCTTTTTTTCCAATCGTGTCAAGATGAATTGCACAACAAATCTGTTAATTTTCAGTCAATTTTGTTATGTTATTAACAAAACAATCTGCCATAAAACAGTCAACCCCGCCTATAGGCGGGGTCTCAGATTCCAATCATCGCATTATCCGTATCCTAGCGCACTGCATCAAGGGCCTGCTCAATGTCAGCAATGATATCTTCTACGTTCTCAATTCCCACGGAGAGACGGATCAGATCCGGCTTCACCCCAGCCTCAATGAGCTGCTCGTCGGAGAGCTGGCGGTGGGTATGACTTGCCGGATGAAGCACCGAAGTCCTGGCATCCGCCACATGGGTCACAATGGCGGCCAGCTTTAAGCTGTCCATAAACCGGATGGAGCGTTCTCTTCCGCCTTTTAAGCCAAAGGCGATCACGCCGCAGGTACCGTCCGGCATATACTTTTTCGCACACTCATAGTAAGGGCTGCTCTTTAATCCGGGATAGTTTACCCATGCCACATCTTCGCATGCCTCCAGATATTCTGCCACTTTCAGGGCATTCTCACAGTGACGGGGCACCCGCAGGTGAAGGGTTTCCAGCCCCACATTTAAAAGGAAGGCATTCTGAGGAGACTGAATTGCCCCCAGATCCCGCATAAGCTGGGCTGTGGCTTTTGTGATATAAGCCTTTTTTCCGAAAGCTTTTGCATAGATGAGGCCGTGATAAGACTCGTCCGGTGTGGTAAGACCGGGGAATTTTTCCTTGTGCGCCATCCAGTCAAAATTGCCGCTGTCCACAATGCAGCCCCCCACACTCATGGCATGGCCATCCATATATTTCGTAGTCGAATGGGTCACGATATCGGCACCAAACTGGAAGGGCCGGCAGTTGATGGGGGTCGCAAAGGTATTGTCCAGAATCAACGGCACACCATGGGCATGGGCTGCCTTCGCAAATTTCTCGATGTCAAGGACCACCAGGGAAGGATTGGAAATGGTCTCCCCAAACACAGCCTTTGTATTGGGCTTAAATTCCTTTTCCAGATCCTCCAAAGAAATTTCCGGATCCACCAGGGTAAACTCAATACCCAGCTTTTTAAGGGTCACTGTAAAAAGATTGGAGGATCCTCCGTAGATCGTGGCAGAGCTGATGACATGGTCCCCGGCAGATGCAATGTTGAAAATCGCATAAAAAGTTGCTGCCTGTCCGGAAGAAGTCAGCATGGCCGCCGCTCCCCCCTCCAGTTCACAGATCTTTTCCGCCACCGCATCGTTGGTGGGGTTCTGGAGCCTTGTATAAAAATATCCTTCATCCTCCAGGTCAAAAAGCCTTGCCATCTGCTCACTGGTATCATACTTAAAGGTCGTGCTCTGATAAATGGGAAGCACCCTGGGCTCCCCTTTGCCCGGTTTCCATCCTCCCTGAATGCAGATGGTCTCCGGTTTATACCCACAGGGCACTTTAGAATGCATACTCTCTTGGTCCAGCGAACTTACGTCCGGCAAGGTATATTTCTGTTCCATATAAATCTTGTCTCCTCTCTTCTTCTTTCTCCATGCTACAGACAGAGCCGGTAAATGTTTACCACATCCTCCTCGTGAAGAGGCACATATGCCTGTGTATCTAAATTGGCATAGGGAACTGCCGCCTTTGCCATGGCCTCAAAATCTGAGTCACTGATCCCCAGCTCTGAAAGCCTGGAGGGAAGACCGCAGTCCAGGAAAAACTGCTCTGTGGCATCAATTCCCATATTGGCCAGGGTAAAACGGTCTGTTTCCCTGGGAAACCCCCACACATTGATGGCGTAATCCACGAATTTGTCCACCGTATCTTCTGACAAAATATACCGCATCCAGGCAGGCGTGACAATGGCAAGAGCCACTCCGTGAGTGATGTCATAATAGGCCCCAAGCTGATGCCCCATAGCGTGGCAGGACCACTTCCCCGCCTTGCCGCAGCCGCACAGACCGTTTAATGCCATGCTGGCCGCCCACATGATATTGGCCCTGGCAGAATAATTCTCCGGCTCCGTGAGAGCCACAGGTCCCCATTTGATGCAGGTCTTTAAAATCCCCTCAGCGAACTTATCCTGAACATAAGCATCCTCCGTCCGCTTAAAATATCCCTCGAAAATGTGGGACATGATGTCCGCCACCCCGGCCGCAGTCTGCCCTGCAGGCAGCGTATATAAATAGGTAGGATCAAGAACGGAAACCTTCGGATACAGGAATCCACTGTGGACTCCCTGTTTTTCCTTCGTGTCCGGATTGCTGATCACCGCCGTGGGATTCATCTCCGACCCGGTGGCCGACATGGTAAGGACCGTAAAGACGGGAAGAGCCGCCTGTATCTTCCCCGCATCTTTCACGAGCTCCCAGGGGTCTCCCTCATAGCAGGCTCCCGCCGCAATGGCCTTCGCGCAGTCCACCGTGCTTCCGCCTCCCACTGCTAAAACCATATTCACATGATTCTCCCAGGCTAAAGACACGCCGCAGCGGACCGCCGAGATCTTTGGATTGGGCGTCACACCGCCAAGCTCAAAAAGCTCAAAACCTTCCCCTTTCAGCAGGCTTGAGACAGTCTCATAGATGCCGTTTTTCTTGATGCTTCCGCTGCCATATACCAGAAGCACCCGGTTCCCAAAGGGCTTCATCTCCTGCGGGAGCGCCGTCACCTTCCCCCTGCCAAACAGCATTTTCGTCGGCGCATAAAAGTCAAAATTTTCCATAAGTTACCTTTCCCCCATCCATTGTTTTATCCCGATTTTTGGATTTCACTGGTATTTGTCATATTCCGGAAGACAGTTCAGGCTCCCGTAGCAAGAGGTTCCACTGGAAAGATACACCTCACTGATCCCCCAATCCGTCAGGCAGTACTCACTTTCCTCCAGTTCCGAAAGGAATGTCTGAACCTCCTGCCAGACCTGGTTCCGGTCCCGCTCCGGCTCCAGGGCACAGGCTGCCAGGAGAAGGGCCGGGCCGAAATTCTCTTTTTCCTCTGCCCAGACATCTACTTCTATGACCTCCCCTGTGGCCGTGTCGCAGGTAACCGTATAGCTCACACCGTTCTCCAGGGCGACATGTACCTCCTGTCTGTAATAACTGTAGGAGGCAGACTCGCTTGTGTAAACTTCGTTTCTGCTTTCCCACTGTTTCATCTCATAAAACACATCGGGCCACAGATCATTCAGATACCCATCCAGCCTCACCAGATATTCTTCCCCATCCACATCATAATGATAGTAACCATTGCAGGGCTCTCCCGCCGCCCGAACCTCTTCTTCTGAGAGAACCTTAACGCCGTCCATATCCCCGTCCCCGGAAATCTCCGCCTCAAACTCCCCTTCGTTCACACTTTCCCAGGCCTCTTCCGCCTGCTCCCCAGGGGTCTTTTCATCAAAAAGTTCCAAGACCCCCGTCATGGCTTCTTCTGCAAACTTCTTAACCGGCACCCACAGGGCTGCCGCTCCAATGCAGATGACCATCAGGAGGACAACAACTTTAAGGCCCGCGGAAGATTTCCCGGCTTCCCAGTTTTTTGTTCCCCCCTTTTTCTTATGGGGGTCTTCATTGGGAACCCCATAAGTATGGGCATGACCACTTTTGCAGTTATCCAGATAACGGCTGTCATAGACCCGCCCGTCTCTTTGCACCGGTCTCCCAGAAGTACTGCTTTTTCCTGAAACGGTTCTCACCTTTGTCTGTCCCTGAGAACGGGATTTTTTCTGTTCCTCGGCCGCCCGCTGAAACGTCCCTTCGTGGTCGCTTTCATTGGGAAGCAGCCAGCCCTCATAGATGATCGGCTCTCTGCGGAGCCTGCGGCATTCCGGACAGTAACTTTTCGCCGTCAGCTCCTGGTCACAGACCGGGCACAGGTATCGCTTTTTCATCCCTTACCTCCCATGTATAGGAATCTTAATATCACGAACAATTTCATTTCTGATATTATCATGCCCTTTGGGTACAACGCTACAGATAAACAATCAGACAAATCAAAATTTCAGTTGATTAATCTTCCATATTAGCGGCAGGCCAGCCGATAGACCTCTTCACATTCTTTGGGCCCAAGCTTCACAAAAAAGCCCTCAGTGCGCCCTTCGATCTGGAGGGTTTCCAGAAGTTTTGGAATATCTTCTTCCTTTGCCCCCAGCTCCGCGAAGGAAGTGGGCATGCCAACGGAGTGGAAAAATTCCTTCGTCCGTGCAATTCCTTCCTTGGCCGTCTCCTCCGGATTCTCAAAATTCATCTCACATCCCCATACCCGGACTGCAAACTGGGCGAACCGGTCCACATCATGGTGCATCACATAGGTCATCCATGCCGGGAACATGACTGCCAGCCCGGCCCCATGGGCACAGTCATAAAAGGCGGAAAGTTCATGCTCCAGATTGTGGCTGGCCCAGTCCTGCTCCCTGCCTACGCCGCAAACATCGTTGTGGGCCAGAGTTCCCGCCCACATAATGTTGGCCCTGGCCTCATAATCATCAGGGTTCTCAAGGACCTTCGGCAGTTCCTTGATAATCGTTTTCAGAACTCCCTCACAGAGCCGGTCCGTAATCTCCACATGCTTCGTATTGGTAAAATACCGTTCAAACACATGGGCCATGATATCCGTACAGCCGCTGGCCGTCTGATAGGGCGGGAGAGTCATGGTAAGCTCCGGATTCATAATAGCAAAAACCGGACGCATCATCTCACAGCCAAAGGGCCTCTTGTACATACCGTCCTCATGGGTGATGACAGAGCCGTCGCTGCCCTCGCTGCCCGCCGCCGCAATGGTAAGGACAGAGCCCACAGGCAGAGATCGTTTGGGAAATGCCTTTCCCAGATAAAAGTCCCAGAAATCCCCCTCATAAGGAGTTCCGATGGCAATGGCCTTCGAGGAGTCAATGGTGCTCCCGCCGCCCACAGCCAGGATAAAGTCTACTTTTTCTTTGCGGCAAAGCTCGATTCCCTCATAGACCAAGCCGCTCCTGGGATTGGGCTTTACCCCTCCCAGGGTCACATAACCCAGTCCCTCTTTTTCCAGTGACGCTTTTACCCGGTCGAGGAGCCCGGAGCGGACCACGCTTCCGCCGCCGTAATGGATCAATACCTTACTTCCCCCAAACCGTTTCACATAATGCCCTGCTTCATTTTCCGTGCCCTTCCCAAATGCAAAATAGGTGGGGCTGTAAAATGTAAAATTATCCATAAGACCTGTTCTCCTTTTGTTTTTCTGCCTTTCAGTATAGCACATTTTCCTGGCTACTTCTACCGGAAAATGCTTCACTTGTCACGCTCAATGTCAATATAACTCTTGTTTTCCAGCGTGTCACTTTAATACATCTTTGATCACCCGCTCTGCATTTCCCCTGGCCGCAAGCTCGATCTGCCGCTCCGTAAATCCTGCCCCTTTCAGGGCCTCCCAAAGCCGCCACATCTGATCCGGGGAGGCAATCTCCAGCCGGCCTCCCACACCGTCCAAATCAGACCCCAGGGCCAGGACCTCTTCGCCGCCGCAGTTTACAATATATTTGGCGTGGGCCGACATCCGCTCTATCCTGCTTTCCTTACTGTAAAAGTCCTCCTCCAGAAATCCGGGGGCGAAATTGAGACCCGTCACGCCGCCTTTTTCCGCCAGCAGCCGGATCATGTCGTCGCTTAAATTTCTGGAACAGTCCGCAAGGGCCCTGGCATTGGAGTGGGAGGCCACAAAGGGCCGTCTGGAAACAGCCGCCACATCATAAAACCCTTCATCGGACAGATGGGACGCATCCACGATCATCCCCAGCTCATTCATATAGCGGACAGCCTCTCTGCCGAAATCTGTAAGGCCGCTTTCTCTGCTGCCTGGGGTTTCGTCCCGGTAATTGGCTCTGCCAAAGCAGTTGTCTGCATTCCAGGTCAGGGTAATGAGCCGGATCCCCTGGTCATAAAAAGCCTTCAGCCTTTCAAGGCTCCCCCGGACCGCCCGACCGTCTTCCAGGGTCAGAAAAGCCGACATCCGCCCCGCTTCCCCATTCTTTTTCAGATCTTCCCAGTTAAGAGCCAACGCAGTCTCCCTCTCGTGCTCCCGGCAAGCGTCTTTCAGGCAGGAGAGCAGCCGTCCGATATAGGCGTCATCCCATTCCTCACGGGAAAGCTCCCCCGAAAGGGCGCCGCAAAGTCCTGCCTTTTTGAACTCCTGGAGCCCTTCTTCATCTGGCATCCAGACTGCAAAAAACTGAGCAAGGCAGTTTCCCTTTTTAAGCCGAGTAAAGTCTACGGCCATGGTGTTTTCATAAAGATTCCCCTGTTCCCCTGCAAACATCATCAGCGTATCACAGTGCAGATCAATATACTTCATGTTCTTCCTCCAAAAGTCTGATCAGTTCTGTCCTTCCCATGGACGTGAGGGCGGAAGCCCTGGAAGTCACCTGTTCCGAAAGCTCCCGCTTCCTGGCCTGAAGTTTTAAGACCCCCTCCTCAATGGTATCTCTGGCAATGAGCCGGAACACTGACACCACCTTCTTCTGCCCGATCCGGTGGGCCCGGTCCGTGGCCTGATTCTCCGCCGCCAGATTCCACCAGGGGTCATAATGGATCACCATATCGGCTGCCGTCAGGTTGAGTCCTGTCCCGCCCGCCTTCAATGAGATCAAAAATACCGGAATCTCGTCCTGGTTAAAGGCATTCACCAGAGCCAGGCGATCCTCCTTCCCTGTCTTCCCCGTCAACTTATAATATGCGATCTGCTCCGCCTGAAGCTGCTTTTCCAGGATTTCCAGCATAGAAGTAAATTGGGAAAACAGGAGAATCTTGTGCCCGCCTGAAACGGCATTCGTCACCAACTCCATGCAGGTCGCAAGCTTGGCGGACCCATCCTCATAGCCTTCATAGCAAAGAGACGGGTCACAACAAATCTGCCGCAGCTGCAAAAGTTCTGCCAAAATCTGCATCTGCTCTCTCCTGTATTCCTCTTCCCCGGAATCCTGAAGCTTTTGTTTCAGCACAAGAGCGTGGGCATTGTAAAGTTCCCGCTGTTTTCCTTCTAATTTCGAATAAACGGTGTGCTCCAGCTTATCTGGCAGCTCCGTAAGCACGTCCTTCTTACTCCTTCTTAAAAGGAATGGGGCGATCAAACGGTTCAGCCGCTTCAATTCCTTTTTTCCCCCGCCTTTCGCGATGGGAAGCTCAAACTCCTTCTTGAACCTGGTATAGCCATAAAGAAAACCAGGCATGAGAAAATCGAAAATACTCCACAAATCGCTGAGCCGGTTTTCAATGGGCGTCCCTGTCAGGGCAAATCTGGTTCTGGCCCGGACTTGCTTCACCGTCTCCGCATTTTTTGTGGTATAGTTTTTGATATACTGGGCCTCATCCAAAATCTGGAACCGGAATTCCTTCTTTTCATAAAGGTCAATATCCCTTCGCAAAAGCTCATAGGAGGTAATCATGACCTGCGCCCGTCCCTCCCAGAGCATCTCTTTTCGGTCCGCCCCGCTTCCCGCCACTACCATAGCAGAAAGTCCCTTTCCAAACCGGATAATCTCGCTTTCCCAGTTGTAGATCAGGGACGCCGGACAGACAATCAGCGCCGTCATATCCGGATTCTTCTCTGCCTCTGACAAAAGGAGGGCAATGACCTGAATGGTCTTTCCAAGACCCATGTCATCGGCCAAGATGCCTCCAAAATTTAAAGCATCTAAGGTTTTCAGCCAAAAAAAGCCTTTTTTCTGATAATCTCTGAGTACTTCCCTCAGAGAATCCGGAACAGAAAAATCCCCCTCCTCCCAGGAACTCATGGCCTGGACTACGGACCGGAACGCCTGGTCCCGCCTGACCTCCATGTGGTTTCCATCCCCCAGAACCTTATCCACAAACAGGCTCCGGTAACCTGGAAGATGGATTGGCCCCTGAAAGGACTGCTCGTTCCCCAGTGCCAGTCCTCTGGAAAGTTCCGACAAGATCTCAAAACCAGAATCCTCCAGGCAGAGAAAGTCCCCTGACTTCATCTGATAAAACTGTTTCTTCATCTGATAAGCCGAAAGAATCCGGCCAATTTCCTCTGCCGGGATATCCCCGGTGTCCACCGTAAGATCCAGCCAGCCGCTCTCTAAACTGACACCGAAGGCAAGCTTTTTTCCGGACAGGATCCTCCGCTCCTTCATGGACTGGCTCAAATAGACCTGTCCGCGGGTCTCAAATTCCGAAAGCCCTCTCTCCAGAAAGCGAAACAGCGCCTCCTCGTCATCCCGGATCGCAAAACAGTCCTCCCCCGCGTACCGGCCTGTAAAATATTTCCGGATCAAAGTCCCTGCCATCAGTTCTCCCGCCTGGTCCCGAAAAGTCTCTGCCCGTCCAGCAGGAGAAAATGGCGTATATTTTTTCTCCCCGTACCAAAATTCTGCCCGAAGGGTCACCTCTGAAGATGAAGGGCTGTCAAAATAAAATTTCACCGCAAGGGGATCTGCATGATACTGCTCCAGATCCACGCCTAAAGGCTCCATAGTCACATATTTGGAAATTTTCGGAAGCACATAGTCACAGAAAACCGGAAGATCCTTTCCGGCGATTTCTGCCGAAAGCCCCCGCTCCCCTTCCTCCATGGACCGGACAAACTCCTTAAGGATACTGCTGCAGGCCCGGTCACAGCAGTAGAGTACGTCTTTCCGGAACAGATAAAGTTTCCGTTTTCCGTAAAAGGCCTGCACATGGTCCAACAAGGAGAGGCGAAAACCGTCCCGTCCCAGAGTCCGTATGGTCCCCATCAGGCAGGGATTCTCCTTCTTAATCTGAACCTGCTTCACCTCCTCGCCGGCTCCGGAAATCTCCACCGTCCAGCCGGCAAGGACCTTCATCATACTGTCACAGGCGCCAGGGGAGAGTTCAAATTCCCGGATCGTTGGTCTTGGCGAACTCCGGTAAGTCATAAATCTCTGATACACAGACAGATAATCTCCCACCAATCGGGCCACTTCCTCCGCCAGTCTGGCAGAGGCCGGTTCGAAAGCGCTCATACTGTGATAAAAGGCAAGCTGCTTCCCGTATTCCACATAAGACTCATCTTCCAGAGCCATGACAAAGGAAGTCAAATCCTTCACCTGGTACATCCTCCCTGTCCCTACCTTCAGAGACAAGAGCAGTTTCCCCTCAGAAAACCGGAAGGACGGCTCCAGCCGGATTTTCGCATCCATCCCTGAAACTACAGCCTCTCTCATATCCCGCCCGGTATAGCTTTGGAGCATCCGCCGCACCGCAAGAGGCGTGGACACACAGGGCGCATGTCCTTTCCGTTCTGCCTCCATCACGTAAAGGGCTGCCGCCGCCTCATGACGGCACAGCCCCTTGTATTCTCTGTGAACCTGGCACTGGCAGGAAGCCTGATAAAGATAACCGCTTTTGATCAAAAGCGACACCCGCCAGCTCTTCTCCTCATCCTCCACCAACGCACGAATCTTTTCTTCGCCTTTCCAGAAGCTTTCGTTGGACACAAGCTGGACCTTTCCCCGCTCGAACAACGCCTCGCCCTTCTCATACTCTTGTGGGCTTCTGGATTTTAACCGTATGGTTTCACCGGAATATGCCATTTTTCCCTCTTTCTGGCGCAGAACCTGTCCCGCCGGCCATCTTACATCCTGTCAGGCGCTTCAAAACCAAGCAGGCCGATACAGGTCTCCAGAACCCTTCTCACCAGCCCCAGCAGACAGATATAAGCAGCCTGACGTTCCTTATCCTCCTCGGCCATAATCTTTGTCTCATGATAAAACCGGTTAAAGGCATTGGACAGCTCATAAATATACTGGCATATTTTATGGGGCGCCTGTTCCACAAAGGCGGAAAGCAAGGCATCCTGTACCCGGCTTACCATGAGCTGCAGCGCCTTTTCACTCTCCGAGAGGGCCGGCAGAATCCTCCCTTTACCTGTGGGCTTATCCTCAAGCTCTTCATATTTTGCCTGAATGGATTTGATCCGCACAATGGTATAAAGGATGTAAGGGCCTGTGTCTCCCTCAAAAGAAATGAACCGGTCCACGTCAAAAATGTAATCCTTGGCCGCCTGGTTGGACAAATCCCCGTATTTTAAAGCTGCAAGGCCAATCATCTTCGCCGTCTCTTTGGCTTCATCCTCTCCCATGGACCGATTTTCCATGATCTTCTCATAGACGGCGTCGCTGATCTCCCGGATCAGATATTCCAGCCGCATGATTCCGCCGTCCCTGGTCTTAAAAGGCTTTCCGTCCCTGCCGTTCATGGTTCCAAACCCCAGAAAGTCTAACTTCACTTCAGGCCTTACAATGCCAGTCTTCTTGGCACATCGGAACACCTGTGTAAAATGGAGCGACTGTCTTTTGTCTACCACATAGAGAATTCTGTCAGGAGCAAACAGCTTTTCCCGCTCCACCAAAGTCGCCAGATCTGTAGTGGAATATAAGGTCGCCCCGTCAGATTTCAAGAGAATGCAGGGAGGCACCTCCTTGGCATCCGTCTCTTCTGCCACGTCCACCACCAAAGCCCCCTGGCTTTCGTGAGCGAAGCCCTCTGTCTTCATCTGTTCTACCATATCTGGAATATAGCCCTGGGCGTCGCTCTCCTTTTTCCAGATGTCAAAGGTCACACCCAGTTTTTCATAATTTTTCTTAAGATCAGCCACAGACACATTTAAAATATGGTTCCACAGGGCCAGATATCCCCTGTTCCCGTTCTGGAGTTTAAAAGTGGCGTCATGGGCCTTCTTCGCGAAAACCTCGTCCACCTTAGATTTGGCACTGGCCGCCGGATAGATCTCTTCCAGCTCCCCGATGGTAAAAGGCGCCTCTGCCGGATATTCCCCCTTATAATCCTCTTTAAAATAAGGAAGCTCTGGCTGCCGTTCTTTTAATTCCTCGATGATCAGCCCCATCTGGAGCCCCCAGTCTCCCAGGTGGACGTCCCCGATGACTTTATGCCCCAGGAACCGGGACAAACGTTTCATACTCTCCCCAATGATCGCCGAGCGCAGATGTCCCACGTGAAGGGGCTTGGCCACGTTGGGTCCGCCGTAATCAATGATAATGGTCTCCTGCTTTTCCTCTGGGCAGATTCCCAGCTTTTCCTCATTGTCCATCTGCTCCAGATACTTTGACACAAACCCACCGGAAAGTTTTATATTGATAAATCCGGGATTCACCGCCGTGACTTCTTCGAACACCTCGTTCCCCGAAATCTGTCCCACCACGTCACCTGCGATCATAATGGGCGCTTTCTTATAAAGTTTTGCCCCGGCCATGGCGCCGTTGCACTGGTATTCACACAGGTCCGGCCTGTTGGAAAGAGTCACTTTCCCAAGGTTCCTCTCATATCCGCAGTCTGCAAATCCCTGCTCTGTGATTTCTGTAATCAGGTCGATCAGCTTTTTCATAAATTCCTCCGTCGAAAATTTTTACACTTTCACTATCCGCTTATTATATACCTTTTTCTCTGGAAAGTACATAGACTTTTTCTGCTTCCCTTTCCATAATTCCAGTGGTATACTGAAAGAAAACCCGGGCGGGCTTTCGCCCGCACTGCCGGAACTTTTATGGAGGGTAAAATTATGAAGGTAAAGATTCAAGATTTAAAAGATGTGGCTGTCAAGGGAGTCCATGTGGCGTTCACGGAAACCTGCGAAGCTTACAAAGAAGATTTCTTTGAGTGGACCGCATTCCCCATTGTCACACAGTTCAAGACAGATAAGATCATGTCCGGCGTGCTGCAGGGCTGGCATCACACCCCCAATTTCAGCCAAATCGAATACCATGAGGATGCAGAGCAGTTCTTCTTCACCGAAGGGACTGCCCTTATGCTGTTCATCGACATTGTGGACAAAACGCCTGACATGGATACTGCACAGATTGTCCGCATCCCTGCAGGCACTCAGCTCGACATCGCTGCAGGCAAGGGGCATTTCGTGGCTGTGGCGGAGGGATGTACCTTCAAGGCCATTGTCGTCTCTCCTGTTCAGGATGCTCCCAGGATGGACCTTCCCGAGATGGTATGTGGAGAATAACGGGTAATGAAAAGCCCCCGGCCATGGCTGGGGGGCTTTTCAATTTATACCTTATGTTTTTGTTCAAACCTTGTGAAGCAAATGCAGATTCAGCTTGCGCACCAGAAGGACAGGGTCCAATCCATGCTCCAGAGCCGCCTGCTCCAAGGTTTCTCCGGAAGCGGAGGCACAGCCGATGCAGGCCATCCCTGCCCCGGCAAGAAGTTCTCCTGCCTCCTCATAGGTTTCCAGAAGTTCACTGATAAGCATATCTTTCTCGATCATGGTCTCCCTCCTCTCCAGTCTTTTTACTGATGATAATAACTGAGAAAATCTGCCAGCTTTTCTGTAAATTCCTTAAGCACCCCGACCCTCGGCAGATATACCACCCGGAAATGATCCGGCTCCTTCCAATTGAATCCGCCTCCGTGGATCAGCAGAACCTTCTTATCCCGCAGAAGATCCAGCACAAACTTTTCATCATCCGTGATATTGAACTTTTTTGCATCGATCTTCGGGAACATGTAAAATGCTCCCTTTGGCTTCACGACACTGATCCCCGGAATATCCACCAGCGCGTTGTACACACATTCTCTCTGTTCATAGATCCGGCCTCCCGGCACCACATAGCCTTCGACGCTCTGGTGGCCGCCCAGGGCCGTCTGCACGATGGACTGGGCCGGTACATTGGAGCAGAGGCGCATATTGGAAAGCATTTTGATTCCCTCTATATAATCTTTGGCAATGGCCTTGTTTCCGCTCAAAATCATCCATCCGATCCGAAAGCCCGCGATCATATGGGACTTGGAAAGGCCGCTGAAGGTGGTGCAGAACAGATCTGGCGCCAGAGACGCAATGGACACATGCTCTTCCCCGTCCATGACCAGCCGGTCATAGATCTCATCGGAAAAAATCATCAGCTGATGTTCCCTGGCAATATCGACGATCTGCTGCAGAACCTCCCTGGGATAGAGCGCGCCGGTCGGGTTGTTGGGATTGATGATCACAATCGCCTTTGTCCTGTCCGTGATCTTCTTTTTGATGTCTTCCATATCTGGATACCATTCTGCCTGCTCATCACAGATATAGTGGACAGGCGTGCCCCCGGCCAGGGTCGCGCTGGCCGTCCACAGAGGATAATCCGGCGACGGAATCAGAATCTCATCGTTGCTGTCCAGCAAAGCGGACATGCACAGGTTGATCAGCTCGCTGACTCCGTTGCCCGTATAGATGTCATCCATAGATACATTGGGAATCTTTTTGATCTGGGCGTACTGCATGATCGCCTTCCTGGCGGAAAACAGCCCGTTGGCCTGGGAATAGCCCTCACAGTCTGTCAGCTGCCGGCTCATGTCCTGAATCACCTCGTCCGGTGTCCGAAACCCGAAGGGAGCCGGGTTCCCGATATTCAATTTTAAGATCTGCATCCCCGCCTCTTCCATTCTAGAAGCCTCTTCTACCACCGGACCTCTCACATCATATAGTACATTGTCCAACTTTGATGATTTTTTAAATTCCCGCATTTTTCTTCCTCCCAGGACTCTATTTTCTTTCTCTCCACTATCCAGACTTTCCTGCACAGGCAGAAGTTCTATGCCGTCCGGCTTTAAGGTTTCTGTCGTTTCTCCATCTCTCAGCCATTCTTCCTCCACCTGCAGCGCTTCTGCCAGAAAGCAAAGGATTCTGGCCCGTGGAACGGTCTTCCCGCTCACATACTGGCTCACATGGCTTTTGCCAAGCTTAACCGCCCGCTCCGAGGCCATTCGGATCAGGTCCGCCTGCTTTACATTCCGCTTCTCCATTGCCAGTTTTAGCCTGTCCGCAAAGGTTTTCGTTGACATCTTGTTCTCCTGTCAGTTCAATTTTTCTTCAAAAGTTCAATTTTGGAGTCTTTTAGTTCAACTTCACGTGTAGTATAACACAGCACAAAAAAAAGTTCAACTTCTGGCTGTACAGAAAAACCATAGAGAGCGGAAAATTTTTCACGTTTCTTATTCGCCCTATGATATAATAAAGCTGAAATATAAATCTGAAAATCTGGATATGATTATAACAAGAAGGACAGACGAGGAGGTGTTGGCAAATGACATCTGATACATTTGAGTCCATGCTTACCATCGGTGAAACCGTGGCAGTGGAATTTAAGCGCTGCGGAAATGGAATCGAACATGATGTATATGAAAGCGTCTGTTCTTTCCTGAACCGTTTTGGCGGAGACCTGTTTATGGGAGTAGAAGACGACGGCACTGTAGTCGGCATTCCGGAAAAAGCCGCGGCGGATATGATCAAAAACTTCATCAGCGTCATCAGCAATCCTGCTGTATTTACACCGACTCTCTATCTCTCACCAGAGCTCTTAAACTACCACGGACATACTGTAATCCATGTCCATGTGCCTCCCAGCGCCGAGGTGCACAGCTACAAAAAAACGATTTATGACCGGGCAAATGAGGCGGATATTAAAGTAACCGCCACTGCTCAGATCGCCTCTATGTATATCCGAAAGCAAAATATTTTTACGGAGAAAAAAATCTATCCCTATGCGTCCATGGAGGATCTGCGGCTTGATTTGTTCCCCAGAATCCGCCAGATGGCAGTCAACCATGCAGGAGGCAGACATCCCTGGGAAACCATGAATGACCAGGAGTTGCTCATAAGTGCCGGATTGTACGGCACAGACATCGCCACAGGAGAAAAAGGATATAACCTGGCCGCCCTCCTTCTCCTCGGCAAGGATGAAGTCATTATGAATGTCTGTCCAGCCTATGAAACAGATGCCCTGGTACGCCGGATAAATGCAGACCGGTATGATGACCGGGAAATCGTCCGCACAAACTTAATTGAAAGTTTCGATCAATTGATGGAATTTGCCAGAAAACATCTGCCGGATAAATTTTTTCTGGAAGATGAAAACCGGATAAGCCTGAGAAATATCCTTGCGCGGGAAATGATCAGCAATATTTTAATGCACCGGGAATTTACCAGCGCCTATGCGGCAAAATTTATCATTAAAAAAGATCAGATGTACACAGAAAACGCAAACCGTGCCTCTTTAGAAGGCTTCATTACTCCTGACAACCTGGAACCCAGTCCTAAAAATCCAGTTATCGCTTCCTTTTTCCGGACCATCGGCAGGGCAGACCGCCTTGGTTCCGGCGTCAGGAACCTATTTAAATACAGCAGATTTTATTCCGGACAGGACCCTAAATTTCAGGAAGGAGACGTATTCCGTATCATTGTTCCTTTAAACGAAGAGTACTCCTTTGATCACCAGCTTGGTACAGAAACGGACAATCATACTACCGCTAAGACTACCGCTAAGACTACCGCTAAGACTACCGCTAAAGCGGGGAAAAAGCTCACTGGAACAGAACGTAAAATACTGGAGCTGATCAAAAAAAATCCATTTATCACTCAGGCGGATCTGGCAGGCTGTGTCGGCCTGTCGGTAGACGGCATCCGCCATGCAATAAAGCAGTTAAAATCAAAAGGAATTTTGACCCGCAAAGGATCCAGCCGGTACGGAAGCTGGCAGATCCATATAAAAATCGAGTAGGGAAGTCTCCCTACTCGATTTTTATATGCCATTTTTTCTTCTCTTGCTCCCCAAGACGGCCATTCTCACCGGAGCCACAACAGATAAAGAAGCACCACAATCAGACCGATACAAACTAAAAGCAAAGCAAAGGAAAGGCTCTCGTCAATGATTCGATTGGTCCGCACCGTCTTCTCCTCAAACTCCATCAGCCTGCGCACATAAGCCTTTTCCACCGGATGTTTCCTGCGGACTGTTTTGTTAAGAACTTCTGACCCCCATTCCAGGAAACAGCCCATGGCGTAAGCCAGCCGGTTTCTCGCCACATGAATCTTATCTTCCTTAAGCTGTCTGTGGGTGGTCTTTCTGGCAAAGACAACCATCCCGTCCACTGTGCGGTCAAGCACCCGGCAAAGAACCGCCAACACCTCCAAAAGCCCTTTCCCGATGCCCCGAATCATCCGCTCCAGGTCAAGCCAGGCCGGCCACCGGTCCACATATTCCCGGATGCCCTTCTCCCCTTTTCTCATGAGAATTGTCCGGATCACTCCGAAATAGATCAGTGCGCCGATGGCGATGGAAATCAGGCCGCCGGACAGATTCTCCAGCGAAAAATACCGGACCGGGTGAGCCAGAGGGCCGCCGCCAAAAAATCCTTCTCCAAGCTTTGCCACAGGCTCCATGGTCAGCCCTGGAATCATTCCCATGACGGGAAGAAGCAGAGCCGGAACTACCACCGCAAACTTGCTCTCCAGATTCCAGTAGCTTTTATACTTCTGCTCGAATTCCTCCTGCCTTTCCTGGTTCCTTTCCACAAAAACCGCCACAAAAAGTTTCGTCATGTAGGCCACCGTCATACCGCCGGAAATCAGGAAAATCCATTCCGCCCCTTTCCAGAAAGCCGCCGTCCCACAGACAGACAATCCTTTTGCCGCCAGGGCGCCGTATTCCACAATACTCTCATGGAGCAGAGTCTTACTGATATATCCGTTCCAGAGAGGAATGCCGCCGATGCCCAGGGCTCCCATGAGAAAACAGAAAGCAAGCAACGGTTTTTTCCGCCCAAATCCCCGGATCTCATTGAGATTCAGCTTGTGCAGATTCATATAGATCACTCCGGCCACCAGGAAGAGCACCAGCTTGATCAAAGAATGATTTACCATATGAAGAAGGGTTCCCCGGACCGCCAGGGCGTTTTCCTCCCCAAGAAGCCCCTGCAGGCCGATCCCCACCAGAATAAATCCGATCTGAGACATGGACGAACAAGCTAAGGTCCGTTTCAAGTCGACAGAAAACACAGCGAGAAGGGCTCCGCCGAACATGGTCAGCACACCAAATACAAAAATCGCCATTCCCCAAAAAGGATCATAACGAAAGATATTACAGCTTATGGCCAACAGTCCAAAAATCCCGGTTTTCGTCAGAATTCCCGAAAGCAGAGCGCTGGCCGGGGCCGGAGCCACCGGATGGGCTTTGGGAAGCCAGATATGGAGAGGAAAGACACCGGCCTTGGCCGCAAAACCAAAGGCTGTAAGCCCCCCCGCCAGATAAAGAGCCCTCTTCTCCCCCGCCCCAACTGTCCGGCAGGCAGAAAGAAGCCCGGAAAACTCCAGAGTCCCCAAGGTATGAGAAAGCAGGAACAGACCCATAAGCGTCACCATACCGCCGATCACCGCCACGGCAAGATAAGTGCCTGCCGCTCTCATAGCTCCCTCCTTCTCATCGTGAGCCACCCACACATAAGAAGTAAAGGACATGACCTCAAAGAAAAGAAATGCTGTAAAAAGGTCTGCTGATAGAAATACTCCCATGACAGCACCAAGGGTCAGGAGCACAAACAGATAATACCGGTTCCTGTTCCGGTAATGGGCCAGATATTCTCTGGAAAAGATCGTTGTCATGACCCACATAAAAGCCGCAATCAGACCATAAAGAGCCCGGAACCCGTCAAGTTCCAGATGAAGTCCCAGGCCACAGAAACCTTCCCACCAAAACTCCGAGGCTCCCGCAGAAAGCAACCCGGAGAGTAAAAGCGCCAGAACCAGGGCAAACTCCAGGACCACCGCGCCGTCGGCAAAGAGATCCCTGCCTTTTTTCGAAAATCTTCCTATTATATAGGCCAGCAGGGCCGCCTCCATCGGCCAGACTGTCAGGAAGAAAAGGAATCCATTTCCACTCATACCACCACTCCTTCCGCCACTTCCACAATAAAACGGACAAGGGGTCCGGAATACAAACCAAACACCACCAACAAGCCGGCAAACAGGACCATGGGGGCCAGCATCCGCCACCCCGGCTCTGTTCTTTTCACTGGAAAGACTGCTTTCTCTCCATGGTTGGGAAACAGGGCCCGCACGGTCACCGTCATCATGTAGACTCCTGTCATCAGCGCTGAATAAAGAAGTAC
This sequence comes from Lachnospiraceae bacterium, assembly GCA_022792835.1. Classification (GTDB taxonomy): domain Bacteria; phylum Bacillota; class Clostridia; order Lachnospirales; family Lachnospiraceae; genus Lientehia. Next base: position 26,030 of record JAAWBT010000014.1, read on the forward strand.
ACTGACGGCAGTCACACCGGCCGCGCCGCCGGCAGCCACCGCCGACTGGGCCAGATTCCATTTACTGATAAAACCGGCAAACAGTGGGATCCCCATAAGGGAAAGCCCCGCCGCCGTAAAACAGGCAAAAGTTACCGGCATCTGCCGCCCTAAGCCCCCAAGCTCATAGACAAAATTTTTCTCCGTCTTATGCATAATGGCCCCAGCACAGAAAAAGGCACAGATCTTCATGAGCGCATGGAACACCATATGCACAAGCGCCGCCGCCATGCCAAGAGGATTCATCATGACCACGCCAAAAAGCACATAAGAAAGATTACTGATGGTCGAGTAGGCCAGACGCCGTTTCAGATGGGCCTCCCGCACGGCCATAGTAGAGCCATACGCAATTGTGACAAGCACCGCCCCGAGCACCACATAATGAGCCCAGGTTCCCCGGATAAAATCCGCACCATAGCTGTAATAGGTCAGGCGGAGAATGGCAAAAGCCCCGGACTTCACCACTGCCACTGCATGAAGAAGAGCAGTCACCGGCGTCGGCGCCACCGAAGCCTTCGGAAGCCAGCCATGGACCGGAAACAGCGCCGCCTTCACGCCAAATCCAAAAAAGGCCAGCACATACATAAACAAGATCATATTGGTACGGAACCCTGAAACTGCCTGGTTCAGCACCCCGCCCAGAATAAAGTCCGCTGTATTTCCATAAATCAGGACAAACACCAGGCCCATAAAGGCAAAGGCCGCCCCCCCGATGGAGTAATACAGATATTTCCTGCTTGCTGCCCTGGATTCCCGGTTCCGGTAATGGAGCACCAGAGGGAAAGTCACAAGAGTCAAAATCTCATAAAACAGATACAGGGTAACAAGATTCCCAGCAAAAGCGATTCCCAGTGTCACACCATAAGCCATGGTATAAAAAGCAAAAAAACTATTCTGCCTCTCATCCCCCTCCATATATTCTGAGGCATAGAGAGTTGCAAAGGGCCATAAAAACGATACCAGGCCCGCAAAGACACACCCAGCCCCATCCAGCCGGAAAAACACTTTAAGATCCTCTCCCGCCAGATAAAACAGCACTGCATCTTCTTTCCCTTTTCCAGAAAGGATCAGCGCCCATACCAGGAAGCTTACCGCAAGGACCACTGCCTCCATAAACAACAGACGGTTTCTCTCCTGCTTCTTACCGGCCGCTTTTTTTCCAGCCCCCATAACCAGCATAAAAAAGCCGCCCGCCAGAGGAAGAAGCACCGGAGCCGTCATCCACAATAATCGCACCATCAGAAAATCCCTCCCGCCACTGCCGTCACAGCATTTAAGATCACATCCGGAAACATTCCAAAGATCAGGGCGCCCGCCGCCATAAGCGCCATGGGGATCGTCATAAGAAGAGACGGCTCCTGTTTTTTAAGGGCGCTATAATTGTAATCTGCCCCAGGAAAAAATCCATGAATCACAACAGGGAGCAGATAACCTGCCGTCAGCAGGGCGCTGGCAAGAAGCACCACTGGCCCAAACCAGGTGAATGCCCCTGTCCCTGAAGCAAGCGCCCCCTGGGCCAGATACCATTTACTCATAAAACCGCTGGCAGGTGGAATTCCGATCAAAGCAAGGGAGGCAAAAGCAAAGCACCAGATGGTCACAGGCATCTCCTTTCCGATGGCCGAAAGTTCAGAGACTCTGGTCTTTCCTGTCTGGTAAATCACAGCCCCCGCCGCCAGGAACAAGACATTTTTCACCAGCGAATGAAACACCACATGGAGCATAGCGCCCATAAAAGCGGTCTGGTTCATCAGGGCAAGGCCGAACAGGATATAAGAAACCTGACTCACCGTAGAATAAGCCAGCCGTTTCTTTAAAAGTTTTTCCCGATAAGCCAGCATAGAGCCCATAAAAACGGTGATCAAAGCCAAAATGATCCAGACCGTCTGGAACCAGCTTCCCCGAAGAAGGTCTGGCCCGATGACATAATAGACTGCCCGGATGATCCCCAGGACCCCCATTTTGGTAATCACGCCGGAAAGAACCGCACTGGCCGGAGCCGGAGCCTCTGGATGAGCTGTGGGAAGCCAGCCATGCATGGGAAACATACCCGCCTTCGCGCCAAAACCGACGATCAAAAAGAAGGCCGAAGCGAAAAGGAGTCCCGGCTGGTCAGAAACTGCCCCGCCGTCCAAAATTCCCCCTGGCATAAAATTTCCAAGACCACCGAATCCGGACAGGAAAAAAATCCCGAAAAGCGCCATAAAGGCTCCCGCCACCGAATAAAACAGGTACTTAAGCCCCGCCAGAATCGCCGGCCTGGTTCCCTCATGGAACACCAGAAACAAGGACGTAAGGGTCATAACCTCAAAAAACAAGTAAAAACTGATCAGATTCCCCGCAAAAGAAAGCGCTGCCAGGGCCCCCTCCACAATCAGATAAAAGCCAAAAAACCGTTCCTCGTGATTCTCATGATCCATATACCGGAAGGCAAAAATCCCCACCAGCAGCCACATGGACACGGACAGCAAGGCAAAAATCCGGGAAAGCAAATCCACCTGGAAACAGATCTGAAGCGAGTCCGCAAGCTGTCCCAAAACCAGGGTTCTCTCCCCGCCTGTCAGGCAGAGGATCGTAAACACAAGCTCCAATGCCAGGGACGACGCCACAAAAAGCCGCTTCCCCCCCCTTCCGGCTTTCTTCCAAAACGGCAGAAGCATAAGGAGCCCGGCTGCCATCGGAAAAAACACCGGAAGCAATAAAAGAAAATCCTGTTCCATACGTTTCTCCTTTATATCTATCTTTGCGTCTCCGCATTTCGTTGATTTCAATCACGGAGGAAAATTGCGGAGACACAAACGCTATTTATAGGAACATCCCAAGCCCCGCATTGATCCCGTCCACGATGGGCTTGGAAAAAAGCCCCAATACCAGATTCACCGTCACAAACAGGAAAGAAGCCACCTTAAGCATCCTCGAAGCCTGATGAGACTGGTCCTCCCCATACTCCCGTTCTGATGGAGAATAAATGCTGATGACCAGCCGCAGGAAATAAATGGCATTTAGGATTGTGCTGATCGCTAATCCTAAAATGGTAAACACCATCTTATGAGGGCTCTGGACCGCCGCTGTGGCAAAAAGAAGTTTGGAGATAAAACCTGACAGCATGGGAAAACCCACCATAGAAAGGGCTCCCACGGCAAAAGCCAGACCCGCCGTCCGGTTCCGATAACCGGAACCTCTGAGGCTCACATAATCCGTCCTGCCCCCAGAAACCTCATAAAGCCCCACCGCACTGATAAACAGCAGAGATTTCGTGGCCGCATGGGTGAGAATATGAAACACTGCCGCTACCATTCCTGCCTGAGTCCCAAGACCAATCCCCATATAAATATAGCCGATCTGGGCCACAGAAGAATAGGCGATCATCCGTCTCGTGTCTGTCTCCCGGATAGCCCGGATGGAACCGATCAGCATCCCAAGGAGGCCAAACACAAATAACAGGTTCGTAACCCCGCTGCCAATCACCGTACCATAGCCAAGTACCCGGTAAAACACTTTAATCAACAGGAATATATAGCCTTTGGACACCAGGCTGGACAAAATCGCACTGGCCGCCGGAGTCGCATACCCATATGTCTCCGGAATCCAGGAATGAAAGGGATACAACCCGCTCTTGATGGCAAGGCCCACGGACATCAGAGCGATAACCACCAGAAGGGGCACGTCATAGCTGCCCGTCCTCACAATGGCCGTCACCGCCTCCTTGGCCGGTTCCATCAAAAGGTGCCCGGTAATGTCATAGAGGAGCGTCAGGCTGATCAAAAACATACCAGAACCAAGAAGGCTCATGACCATATAGCGAATCGCTGCCACGATCCCGTGGCCGTTCTGTCTGATCATAATCAGGCCGCAGGCCGCAATGGTATTGATCTCCACGAACACATAAGCCGTAAACAGGTCATTGGTATAAATGAGTGCCAGCAGGGAGCTCATGAGGAGGTCCACCAGAATAAAAAACAGGTTGATCTTCGTCCCCTCCACATCCGTAAACACGTGGCTGATTCCGCCAAGGAGTGAGAGAAGCATAATGACAGAAAAACCCATAGCCATGAGCGCCTCTAAAACCCCTGCCCGGATTTCATTGCCCCAAGGCGCCGGAAAATGCCCCATCATGTAAATAAAGCTTTCCCCTGTCTGTACCGTATAAAAGAGCACGGCTCCGGCAAAGAAGATCTGCGCCGTCACCATAAAAAGGCAGAGTCTCTTCGCCCACTGCCCCTTCAGCACAGAAGAGACAATTCCGCAGAACATGGCCAGAATAATGGAAAAAAACGGAAAATTGCGGATGAAATCCATTACTCTCCCTCCTTTCTCCACTGGAAGACAATCTCATCCAGATCCAGAGAACCGTACCTGCGGTAAAGGCGGATGGTAAGAGACAGCATAAGCGCCGTCACACTGACTGAAACCACAATCCCAGTGAGCACCAACCCGTCCGGAATTGGATTGGTATAGGCCGATGCATCCATAACCCCGTCGTTAAGGATGGGCACCTGCCTCCCGAAAATGTACCCCTTCGCCGCCAGGAACAAATACACCGCCGTATCCATAATATTCAGACCGATAATCTTTTTGATCAGATTCTTGTGGAGCAAAAGCGTCGTAAACCCAATCCCAAACAGGATCATAGACACTGTTTCCTCCATATTAGCCGCCAGATGTGCAAGCATACTCACATGCCCCCCTTCCGGAACAAGGTATAAAAAGCATACATGGTACAGGCCACCACCAGCCCCACACAGATATTAAGAGGCAGGATTAAGCCGCTGGAAAGAATAGCTCCGGGCGTCCCCAGAGGAATCCCGCTCTCCAGATGATTGGCCCCTGTAAAAAACGAATAACTCTTTGCCAGGCAGTAAAACGTAAGGGCTGCCAAAGTGATCCTGCGGAATGTCTTTTCCGTAAAAAACCGTTCCGTCTTTTTAAAACCAAAGGCATTCAGATACAGGATCAGCCCGGAACCGATGATGGCCCCTCCGGAAAAGCCGCCGCCTGGCGACAGATGGCCGTTCAAAATGATATAGATTCCGAAAATAAACAACAGCGGCACCAGCACACAGGAAACCTTCTGTAAAATCAGGTCATTCTTTGGCTCATAGATCCGGTCATTTTCTTCTGCCTGTTTCTTTTTCATCTTCTTCCTGTCGTCAGAATTATCCAGCCGCATCAACACCTGGACACAAGTGGCCGCGATAAACAAAACACAGGATTCCCCGAAAGTATCAAACGCCCGGTAGTCTAAAATCATGCCGGTGACAAAATTAGTGGCTCCCGTTTCCTCCACGCCCTTTTCAATATAGCGGGCCGCCACCTCATTGTTGGTGGGATTGTCCGGATTGCCAAACTCCGGCAGATAAATCACTGTCCAGAGAAGCACGCCGATCAGGGTCACGCAGAGAGCCACCGAGGCAAATTTATTCACCACCTGGAAAATCTTTAATTCCTTGTTGTGCCGCTCGTCATAAACTTCCGCATTGATCTTCTCCTCATTGAGCCTGGGACCGGAGAGTTCTTCCGGCGGAATCCGTTTTAAGGGCGCTTTTGTTTCCATACGAAACTCCGGAGGGGCCGCTTCCCCATCCACCCATTTTTCAAACCGGCGAAACCGGCTGGTCTCATAATCCTTTCTCAGCCTGCTCATTTTCCGCCCTCCTCATCATCCCTCTCCTTCTCCTGCCTCTCCTCCTGGATGGCCCGGATCTTTTTCAGGGTCACAAAAAACAGGATACTGGTCACCCCTGCCCCGACGGCCGCTTCCGTCACAGCCAGGTCAGGGGACTGCAGAATCACCCAAATGATGGCCATGATGGAGCTGTAAGACATATAGATAATAATAGATGTCAAAAGCTTTTTCGTAAAACTTACGGACAGCGCACAGACGATCAGCCCGATCAAAAGAAACAGTTCAAATATCCTCACGGTGTTCCACCTCGATTTCTCCAAGATCCTCATCTGTCATCACTTCCAGACGGCTGATCATATGTCCCGCCACAGGGCTCGCCAGCCAGAAAAAAAGTACCACCAGAAGCAGCTTAAAAGAAGCAAAGCTTATGCCCTTCCACACCACCAGGCCCAGCGTCATAAACAGGATCCCAAGCGTATCCCCCAAAGCCGCCGCATGAATCCGGTTTAATGCCTTTTTAAACTTGTTGACGCCCACGGCTGCCGCCAGAAAAATGAGAAGTCCCAAAAAAAGAAGGACCGCCGACGCTGAAAGCCTTACCCACTCCATCATTCCTTTTTCTCCTCCTTCTCCCGTTCCTTCCGCTCTCTGTACACGCCCGTATACACCTTGGTGAGCACCACCACTGCCAGGAAACTTACCATGGCATAGATCAGACAGACGTCCGTCAGGTAGTCCTCTTTCATGTACACCGACAAAATAGCAATGATGACAATAGTCATGGTGCCGATCATGTTGACCGCAATGATCCGGTCCGCCGTCTTTGGCCCCCGCACAGAACGGATAATAGAGACTAGGATCAAGACAGCAAGAACCACCATGCAGCCCATTAAAATCCCTTGATAAATAAGCTCCGCGCTCATTTTCTCCCCGCCTCCATTCTTCTTATAATGTGAACAAACACCGAATCCTCGATTCCTTCTGCCATCTCCTTGTCCAGACAGTGGACGCAAAGCTCATCTCCCTCCACAGATACCGTGATGGTCCCCGGCGTCAGGGTTATGGAATTAGCCAGAAGCACCTTGCCGATTCCTGTTTTTAAATCTGTTTTAAAATAGACCAGTGCCGGCTCCGGCTCGTACTTTGGCGATAAAATCAGCCGAAGTACCCCCAGGTTCGCCCTGGCAATCTCCCGGAGTAAAACTCCCATAAAAAGGAGAAACAGTCCCGCATTTTTAAACAACAAAAAATCCTTCCGCAGACTATAGTCCATAAAACGGCAGATAAACCAGTAAACCGCCGCAGAAACCGCAAGTCCAAACAGAAAGATTTCCCATGTGAATTTTCCATTTAATAAGATCCAGAATCCCAAAAACAGCAGAAACATCTTACTTAAGCCCCCTGTCATGAAAGCCGGAACCGATTCCTGCCATCTGCAGACAAGCTGCACGATTCCGTGCTTTGGTGTGCCTTTTCTTCCCACACCCGCCATTGAGTATATACCCATTTTCATGAAAATACAAGAACATTTTTTCCAGTTTCACTGCCCTCTTTCTTTAAGAGCTCACACTCTTTCTTTTCCTTCCATATTATACCATTAAGCAAACCCAAAGGAGAACTCACCCCTTGAACAAGAAAATTCTCACAAAACGTATACTCTGCCTCGCTTTGTCTGCCCTGATGCTTCTCGGCATGCTTGCCAGCTGCGGAAAAAAATCTTCTGACAAAACACCCTCCCCTGAAACAACCGGTACAGAAAAGACAGAAGAAACAGCCGGCAAAAAAGAGCTGATCCCCGTCACCTTGAGTGAAGTGGCCCATTCTATCTTTTATGCGCCTCAGTATGTGGCCATTGAACTGGGATATTTTGAAGAGGAGGGCATCGACCTGACCCTGATCAACAGTGCCGGGGCCGATAAGGTCATGACTGCCCTCATCTCTGGTGGCGCCGATATCGGCTTTATGGGCTCCGAGGCCAGTATTTACGTCTATGCAGAGGGGAATTCCGACTACGCCGTCAATTTTGCCCAACTTACCCAGCGGGCCGGGAATTTCCTGGTGGGCAGGGAAGCCGATGAGGATTTCAAATGGGAAGACCTGAAAGGAAAAAATGTACTGGGCGGCCGCGCCGGCGGTATGCCTCAGATGGTATTCGAGTACATTTTAAAGCAGAACGGGATCGACCCGAAAGCGGATCTTTCCATTGACCAAAGCATTGATTTCGGCCTGACAGCCGCAGCCTTTATGGAAGGCGATGCCGACTATACAGTGGAATTTGAGCCCTTTGCCACAAAGATTGAGTTAGAAGGTTCCGGAACTGTGGTCGCCTCCCTGGGTGTGGACTCCGGTTATGTGCCCTATACGGCTTACTGTGCCAAAAAAAGCTATTATGAGGAGCATGCCGACGTGATTCAGGGATTCACAAATGCCATCCAGAAGGGTCTGGATTATGTAAACAGCCATACATCTGAGGAAATCGCCGCTGTTATTAAACCTCAGTTTGAGGAAACGGAGGAAAGCACCATCGCTGCCATTGTAGAACGCTATCTCTCCCAGGATACCTGGAAAGAAGACCTGGTCTTTGCCCAGGAAAGCTTTGATCTTTTACAGGATATTCTGACGGAAGCTGGAGAGCTGACCGAAAAAGTCCCCTACGCAGATCTGGTCAACACAGAATATGCTGAAAAAGCAAAATCTGGCAGATAATCTGACAAAATCGGTTGCCACCCAAACCCGGTACAGCACATTGTACCGGATCTCCCTACGATTACAGCCGCCGGAAACTGCCGGCGGCTGTCTTACTGTATATTCCTCTGTCGTACCATCGGTTAACAAGAGCATACACGGTCGGAGAAGGGGGAAAAACCAGCAAATCATGCAGACTGGAGCGTGTGTGTCCTTGTCAACCGATGGTATCTTTCTCAAAGCATAAACTGGAGCCCACAAAAAGCTCCGTACACCAAAAGCAGCAAAATCCCCTGCAGCCTGGTCAGCTTCTCCTTCAAAAGCGCCGGCACCGTCAAAAAGAACATGACAAACAGCATGACCGGAATATCCAACACCAGAGAGGCATTGTGTCCGGCAATCACAGCGCTCTGCGGGATCTCAAAGGGCGCCAGAGTAACGGAAAGGCCGCTCACAAGTACCAGGTTAAAAAGGTTGGCCCCAATGACATTTCCCAGAGAGAGGGCGCCATGACCTTTGATCAGAGACGTGATGGCTGTCACCAGCTCCGGCAGGGACGTTCCAAGCGCCACAAAAGTTAAAGCGATCACCGATTCCGGCACACCGAGCGCCTGGGCAATCAGCGTTCCGTTGTCCACCAGAAGCTTCGCTCCCACCGCTATCAGGACCGCCCCCACCGCCAAAAGCAGAATATCCTTGCCCATGGAGCCCTGTTCCTGCTCCACCTCTCCTGTGTCCACTCCATCCCTGTCTCCCATCTGATTCGTCATTTTCAGCTCCGAATCTTTCCCGGAAAGACTGGCTGCCTGCAAAACAAGCTCCTCCTCTTTTGGCTGTCCGCTCTCTTTCCTGGCCTGTATAACCGTAGAACCCATATAGACCAGAAAGATCAATAACAAAAGCACACCGGCCGGCCGGCTGAAATATCCGGTAAAATAAGCAGTCAATGCATAGAAGAGTGCCGCTGTAAAGAAAAAGACGACCGGCGTCCGCAGAGTTTTCCGCTTCACTTCAGACGGCCTTATCGCAATCGTAAGACCCGCGATCAGAGCCGTGTTGCAGATGATAGAACCGATGGCATTGCCATAGGCAATTTCCCCATGGCCGCCCACAGCAGAAGTGGCAGATACCATCACCTCCGGAAGCGTCGTTCCGATGGATACCACCGTTGCACCGATCAAAAGCTCCGGAACCCGAAATCGGTGGGCAATCCCCGTGGCTCCGTCCACAAACCAATCGCCGCCTTTTATCAGCAAAAGCAGCCCAACAACAAACAATAATACAGGCATCCACATATTAGATTCTCCCTTTTGTCTGAAATCAGTGTCTCAAGAAGCAGTAACGATTGTACCATATTCCAGTACTTTTTCCAAGGCTTTCTTTTGCCGCCTCTAAAGTGACAAAACTTTCACCTAAATGTCACGAAGCTGTAAGGTAAGTATGTTATCCTTAGATAAGAATTTGAAAATCCACTGACACATAAATCAAAACAAAGGAGGCTGATTATGACAGAAAGAAAAAAAGCACGAATCCAAACAGCCATTCACGGCATCCTGTCATGTATTTTCCTACTTCCGGTTTTCCTGCTGCTTGTCGCCATCACGATCGTCCGTTCACTGTTAGATTATCTCATCAGCAGTTGGGAGCGGGGGTTCCTATGCGACAAAAAAGCCTGCAAGCAGTAAACCCGCTTGCAGGCTGAATTTTCTGGCGGAGAGTGTGGGATTCGAACCCACGTGCCCAGAAAGGACAACCGCATTTCGAGTGCGGCTCGTTATGACCACTTCGATAACTCTCCAATCATACGAAAACTATTTTACCCGCTGCCACACAGAATGTCAACTATTATCTTCCTATAGTTTCTGTATTTTAGCATATTTCAGCCGAAGAGCAATTTCTCCGAGAGAATCCGCCAGATACTCCGTAAAGGGTTTTTGGGGCAGCAGCCGCTTTATGGCATCCGCCAGGACAATTTCGCAGAGATTCCCTATCATCTCCTGGTACTCAATATCATATTCCTCCAGCGCCCGCCTGATATATTCTGCCGAAAATTGCCTTAAAAATTCCTGTTCCAGACGGATGCACTCCAAAAAATCATAGATCCGGTCAATCCCCAGGCTCCCGGAAAGATCCTTAAGCACCGGGTAATCCAGTGTCAATATGGTATTGTGCGGCTCGAACTCTGCGTCATACCATTTGAAAAATTCCGGCATTCCCTTCAAAAAAGTATCCTCCAGGCAGCGATTTCCATAAGCAGAAAATACCGGAAGGATCTCATGGTAGAGAGCCAGCGCCGCCTTTACCTTTTCCCTTACGCACGCTGCCCCAATCTCATAAGCCTGTTCTGCAGACAGTCCCTCTGCCATGACTGTTGTGTCGCCTCCGGCTGCGCCCGCCTCTCTTATACAGTACAGGACTGCCCCCATAAACTGCTCTGCCTTTTCATAAGTCACAGAAGTACTTTCCAGCCCATTGTATTTCTTCGCCAGCCTTCCCACAAGGGGAACCAACTCTTCCATCTCATAATCCATACCCACTCACCTCCAGCAAAGCTCTCTCAATGCCTCCAGATACAGCTCATAGTCCCACCGCTTTACTTCATCAAATTTTTCGTATTCTCCGCGGCCTTCCGAAGCCTGATACCCCCGATAACCGGCCCGGACTGCCTGAGAAAAAAGATTCAGGCAGGTGCCCTCCAGGTAATCCAGATCACCAAAACAGATTTCTTCAAACTGTTCCCGCATAAAATGTAAAAGCTCCTCGTCACTGATCTCGTCCTGCATTTCATTTTTATAGAGATAAAAAATTTCCTGCAGCCGGATAATCGTCTCCCTATAACAGCTCTGATCAATGAAATCCGAATCACAGAATTCATAGACAATCTTTGGCACAATTCCCTCCCCAAATTCCACCCGCTTCTGCTCCCGGAGCGTTTTGGCCCGCTCCTCAAGAATCAACTTTGCATCCTCCTTTGTCAAGGTCAGCCCAAACCTCTCCGCAGCCTGATTTGTCTCCAAAACCGGTTCCAGAGCAGTCTGCTGCTCCAATAAAACCATCCAATCTCGTTCCAAACCCATTCCTTCTCCCCTTTCTATGATGTGCCTTAGCTCCATGCCCGGACAAGCAGGCTTTCTCTGCCAAAATCTCCGGGAAAATGATTATAGCACCGGACCAAATATCTTACCAGTCTTGAAAAAAAGCCATTTTTATGATATAATACAGATACCAAAAGGGAGCAGACAAATTCAACATCTGCTCCCTCTTTCTATACAAAAAATCAGATTCTTTATGCTGCCACAAATCCTACGATCAGATACCCCACCGTCGCCAGCCCGCCGCAGATCAGTGCATAAGGAAGCTGGGTCTTCACATGATCCAGATGATCCGAGGCAGAACCCATGGAGGAAAGGATCGTCGTATCGGACAGGGGTGAACAATGGTCGCCGAACACGCCGCCGCCGGCCACAGCCGCAAACACCGCCACAACGATGGTACTCAGCTCTCCGCCTGTGATGCTGAAAGCCAAAGGCAGGGCAATCGGCATACAGATGGCAAAGGTACCCCAGGAAGAACCCGTGGCAAAAGCCATGACCGCCGAAACGATGAAGATCAGCGCCGGAAGCACATGGGGCGTCAAAAAGCCTTCACAGAGAGAAATAATATAGTTTGCTGTTCCCATCTGTTTGCTCAATGCGTTGACGGAGTAAGCCAGAGCCAGAAGGACAATAGCCGGAAGAGCTCCCTTGATTCCGTCCATCATGGTATTCATGACCTCTTTAAAAGGAATTCCCTGGATCATCATGCTGATCATCATGAAAATGCCCACAAACAGGAACGCCTCCATGGTCTTGGCCGATTTAAAGGCAATATAAGTGCCAAGAGCCGTGGTAATGATCATCAGGACCGGCAGGACAAAGTTCAAAAATACCCTGGGCTTAAATCCGGGATAGGGCTCCATATCTGTGAGCTCTTTGCCGGTCAGGGGCGTAGCCCCGTCGGCCAGAACCTTTCCCTCCTCCATGGCCCGCTTTTCCGCTTTCTTCATAGGGCCGAAATCCTTGATGATTCCAGAGCCGATCAGGCCCACAAAGACCACTGCAATCAGCGCATAGAAATTGAAAGGGATTGCTTTCATAAACAACGCCGCACCGTCGGCCTCTGTCACAATACAGCCCACTCCCACTGCCAGACCGCTCAGGTAGGCCGCCCAGCCGGTAATGGGAACCAGGACACTCACGGGAGCTGAAGTGGAATCAGCGATATAGGCCAGTTTTTCTCTGGAGATTCTGGCCTTGTCCGTGATGCTGCGCATGGTACAGCCCACAAACAGAGGGCTGAAGGAATCACTGAAATACACAAACATACCCAGTACCCATGCCATGAGCTGGGCCCCCCGCCGGCTTAAATGCTTGTCGTGGACCCATTGGGAAAAGCCCTGAATGGCTCCCGTCTTCTGGAAATAAGCCACCAGAATACCGATAAAGGTATTAAGCAGCATAACCCAGGAGAAGCTGGTGGTGCCAAGACTCTCCTTGAGAAGCGTCGGGAATCCAAGGAGCCCCTGCCCCGCCAAAAGCGTTCCTGTGATGCAGGCAATGGCCAGCGACACAATGGTGTTTTTCGTCACAAAGGACAACACGATCGCAAGAATCGGCGGAATGATTGAGATAAAGCCCATGTTGATTAGTTCTTCCATACTCGTTCCTCCTTAATGTGATTTTGATCTATCCTTAAACCGTGACCTCCTCCATGGAGATATAATTCTCAGAGCGGGACACAGTTGCAGGCGGAGCCATGTCAAGATTTCTACCGGAAAGCCCCAGGATATCCTCCGGCCGGATCCAGGGCCGGCCCTGAAGGGCGCTGGTCTCTTCGTGGGTCAGATAGCCTTTATAGGCCGTCAGACTTCTTCTCAGGAAGCCGTCCTTCGCGCATGCCTCAGCCACCCCCTGGTTCAGAATGCTGCGAAAATGGGGCAGCACGGAAGCCGCGTATGCGACTGACGTGGAGTTGGCAATGGCCCCCGGAATATTGCTCACACAGTAATGGACCACATCCTCCTCAATGTAACAGGGATCCTCATGGGTTGTCTCATGGAAGGTCTCAATGACTCCCACGTCATTGCTGATATCCACGATCACAGAGCCCTTGCCCATGGTCCGCACCATCGCCCGGTCAATGAGGTGGTCCGTACGGTCCTTGGGCCATTTCACACAGTTTAAAACCATATCCGTCTCCGGCAGGATGGCCGCAATGTTCTCCCTGGTGGAAATCATGGTATTGACCTGCTCATGGTACTGGCGGCTTAAGGAACGGAGCGTTCCGATATTGATATCCATGACCGTCACCCAGGCTCCCAGGGCATGGAGCACTGAAAGGGCCGCCTGTCCCACAACCCCGCCGCCAAGGATCAGCACCTTCATGCCGGGAGCGCCGCCAAGGCCGTTTACAAATTTGCCCTTTCCGCCGTTGATGGAAAGCATGGCATAAAGGCCCATGAGAGCTCCCTGCTTTCCGGCCGCCTCGCAGTTGGGGGAGCCGTAGCGGTGAGAATCTTCCGCCGTAAAAGCAATCACCTTTTTATCAAGAAGGGCCTGCACCTCCTCCGGATGAGCCGCTGGGTGGATGCAGGTAAACACAATCTGCCCTTGTCTTAAAAGCCCGAACTCAGAGGGTTCAAACTCTTTGACCTTGGTCAAAAAATCAGACCGTTTATACATTTCCTCCGCTGTCTCCACAAGCTCTGCCCCGGCCTTCTCATACTCTGCGTCCTCAAAACCGGCTTTTTCCCCGGCGCCTTTCTGAACCAGCGCCTGATGGCCGTCAGCCACAATGGACGCAATCTCCGAGGGCGTGGCGATCACCCGGTATTCCCCGTTCTTAATGTCTTTCAATAAGCCAAAAATCATCCTTATTTCCTCCAGAATATTTTTTTATAATTTTTATCCGATTCCGTTATATAAAAAACCCAGAATCAGAACAATGATCGTGAGAGGCACATACACATATTTTGCCAGAGTGCCGAAAACCACAGGAAGGGGCTTTTTCCTTCCAAGCTCCAGTTCCTCCCGGATCCTTTTGTAGCCGAGAATATAATAGATGGAAACCGCACCCAGCACGGCTCCGATGGGCACAATGACAATGGTAATAAAATCCATCCACTGCCCTACCACGTCCCCGTGCTCCAAAAACAGCCCTACGGCCAGAGCCGTGCCGCCGCAAAGGAGCACCGACAACCTTCTGCCAAGGCCAAACCGGTTCTGCCAGCTCTCAATGACTGCCTCGAACATGTTCATCAAAGAAGTGATCCCCGCAAAGGCCACTGACAAAAAGAAGATCGCCGCAAACAGCCGCCCCATGGGCATCTGCCGGAACACATTAGGCAGAGTGACAAACATCAGCGAAGGCCCTCTGTCCGGCGCAATCCCAAAGGCGAACACTGCCGGCATAATGGCAAGAGCCGCAATAATCGCCGCCACAGTGTCAAACACTGCTGTCCGCACGGAAGCCTGCGGGATGTTTTCCTTTTTATCCAGGTAAGAACCATAGACAATCATGCCTGACCCGGTGATGGACAGGGAGAAAAACGCCTGTCCCATGGCCATGACCCAGGTATCCGCCCGAAGCAGGTATTCCCATTTGGGAATAAAAAGAAATTCGTAGCCAGAGAACGCGCCAGGCAGAAAAGCCACCCGCACTGCCAGGATAATAAAAAGCAGGAAAAAGACCGGCATCAGAATCTTATTTGCTTTCTCAATCCCAGAGGCAGCATTGCACAAAAGAATCACCACCGCTATGCCAACCACCATAACATGCCAGGGCACGCTTCCAAAATGGCCTGTAGCCTGGGCAAAATAGGCGGCAGAATCTGCCGTTAAAATAACGCCCGTCAAAGACCCGGCGAAGGAGCGGAGCACCCAGCCGATGATGATAGAGTAGCCGATGGCGATCCCCAGGGAACCGAGCAGCGGAATCCATCCTAGAGCCTGTCCGAACCTTCCTTTGCCCACCCGCTCAAAGCAATACTTATAGGCGCCCAGTGTTCCCGTCCCGGCCCGCCTTCCCAGGGCAAACTCCGCCGAAAGCCCCACGTATCCGAATAAGGCGATAAATAAAAAATACGGAATCAGAAAGGCGGCGCCGCCATACTGCCCCAGCCGGTACGGAAACATCCAGATATTCCCCAGGCCCACCGCCGAACCCACACAGGCAAGGACAAATCCAAAAGAACTGGAAAATCCCCCATTGACATGTCTCTTTTCATTCATAAAAATAATCCCCCTTATTGTTTTTCCCTCCGAGCACCCGCCTCATGTCCTCTGGCAGCGGTGCCTCAAACTCCATCTGTTCCCCGGTAACCGGATGGCGAAACGCCAGCCGAAAGGAATGAAGGGCCTGCCTGCCGATCCATTCCATGTCCGGGTTATAGAGATAATCCCCAACCAGTGGAGACCCCAGGTATTTCATGTGGATCCGAATCTGGTGAGTCCTCCCTGTCTCCAGCTTAAGGGCCACCAGGCTGTGTCCGTTCCCCTCCCCAACCACCTGATAGTGGGTCACCGCCTCCTCCCCGCCGTCAAAATCCACCTGCCGTTCAATAATCGAGCCGGGCTTTCTTCCAAGAGGCGCAGTGATGGTCCCTGCGGCGGGCTCCACCTGTCCCCGCACAATGGCCCTGTATTCCCGCTCCACCTCTTTTCGCACTGTCATTCCTGCCAGCACACAAGAACTGAGCATATGCTTTGCCACCACCGTAAGACCTGACGTATCCCGGTCCAGCCGGTTGCTACACCGGAAAACAAAAGGCTTCCCCTGTTCCTTAAAATACCAGGCCAGAGCGTTGGCCAGGGAATTGTCGTAATTGTTCACAGACGGATGGGTGGGCATTCCGGCCGCTTTGTTGACCACCACAATATCCTCATCCTCATAGACAATGGCAAGCGGCAGTCTGACCGGAACCACCTGATTGGAGTTCTCCGTCTCACAGATATGGACCGTAAGCACATCCCCCTGTGAAAGCCGTTCATTCAAATATCTTGCCCGGCCATTCACCAGTGCCCCGTCGGCCTGTCGCTTCAAATGGGCAAGACACCCTCTGGAATACCCTCTCCGCCTTAAAAACTGCTCAATCCGAAGACCTTCGTCCCCTTCTTCTGCCCCATAGCTGATCCTTCGCTCCATGAACCTCCCTCAGAAATCCTGTCCGTCCTTCTTTCCCAGACGCACCTCTTCCATATAGTCCGCAAGCTCCCCCGGAAGCTGATCAAACAGATAATTCTTTTCACCCCGCGGTTTCTCCATGCAGATTTCCCGAATCTGGACATTGGCGGCCTCAATCTCTTTTTTCAGTCCCTGGGCTGACATCCTAGCCGCCCCCTGCCCCATGATGATCACTTGCTCCAACGCGTCGGAGGTGGCCACTGTCACCTGATATTTCCTGCCGATCTCATGAACCGTCTTTTCAATATACTGATCTGCCGTCTCCGCTTCCTTCGTAAATACCACATGGATATTATGGTATTTGAAAATTTCTCCTGTATTTCCCTCCACCTTATAAGCGTCAAAGACCAGGATCACGGTACAGCCCTTATAGCCCTGGTAATTGGACAGAATATCCATCAGTTTATCCCTGGCCGCCCCCACATGCCGCTCAGCCAGCTCCGCAAGCTCCTCCCAGGCAAAGATAATATTATAGCCGTCCACCAGCAGGTATTCCTTTTCTGCCAGGATGCTACCCTTCCTCCGGACCGAGGAGACGCTCCTCTGTCTGTCCTGTCCTGCTCCGTACTCCGAACGGGTCACATGGGTCGTTCTTCCAAAGCCGCTCCGCTTCCGCTCTGTCTGTTTTCCATAGGTGCGGGCAAATATCGCTTCCAGCTCCTTCTCATTTGCCTCTATGGAACGGAAATCCCCCGAAGATCCCACCCCGCCAGATATCCTCATCTCTCCCGACCGGCAGCTTCCTTCTGTTTCCGGGTCAGCCTCCGTCTGTCCCTGTTTTGGCCTTTTCAGAACTGATTCCAGGTGCATATATTCCTGTACTTCATTCCAGGGGACCACAAAACCTGCCCCATGGGCGCAGAAGACGGAGCCGGACGGGTTCGCCGTATCCCCTTCCGCTTCATACCCGGCAGCAGAAAGGACTTCCTCCGCATTGTGGCAGGGCTCATAGCCTTTCAGACTGCAGGAAAGCCGCCCCCGGCCCTTGGTATAAGAGAGAACCTCCGACTGATACCCTCTCATGGTGGCCACGGGAGCTGTCCCCGTAAGGACCGCCGTCTCTCCCGTCTGCTCCGGCAGCGAAAAATTCCCGTGCATCCGCTGCAGATCGTTCAAGGCCCGGCCCACCGACTCTGCAGGCACCTCCAGCCGGTACTCATAGACCGGTTCCAAAAGCACCGATTCCGCCCCCATCAATCCCTGGCGTACCGCCCGGTAGGTGGCCTGCCTGAAATCGCCCCCCTCTGTGTGTTTTACGTGGGCCCGCCCTGTGGCCAGTGTGATCTTCACATCTGTAAGCTCTGCCCCCAAAAGCACGCCACGGTGCCGCTTCTCCTCCAGATGAGTCAGGATCAGCCTCTGCCAGTTTTTGTCCAGCACATCCTCACTGCAGCAGCTGCCAAACTGGAGGCCGCTCCCAGCCTCTCCCGGTTCCAGAATCAGATGGACCTCCGCATAGTGGCGCAGCGGCTCAAAATGTCCGACTCCTTCCACCGCACTTCGGATCGTCTCTTTATAGACAATGCTTCCCGTCCCAAATTCCGCCTCCATGTCAAAACGCTCTTTGATCAGGCTCCTCAAAATTTCTGTCTGGACCTCCCCCATGATCTTGGCATGGATTTCACTTGCCTCCTCTTCCCACACCAGATGGAGAAGCGGCTCCTCCTCCTCAAGCTCCTTAAGTTTCAAAAATGCCTGATGGACATCCGGCTCTTTTGGAAGCAGGATGCGGTAATTCAGTACCGGCTCCAGGACGGGGGCAAACACCCCTTTAGAAATCCCGATCCCCTGACCGCTGATGGTCTTTTCCAGGCCCGTGACCGCACAGACTGTTCCGGCAGGTGCCTCATTTACCACACGGAAAGAAGCCCCGGAATAAATACGGATCTGGTCAGCCTTTTCTTCTCCCACCAGTCCCTTCACCTTGAGGCTTCCTCCAGTGATCTTTATGTGAGTGAGCCGCGCACCCTGAGAATCTCTGGAAATCTTATAAATCTTTGCGCCAAACTCCTTTGGATATCCAGGCGCCTCCCCGTAAGCCGCAATCCCCGCAAGAAGCTCCTTCACTCCCTGCTGCTTTAAGGCAGAACCGAAATAGCAGGGAAACACTTTCCGTTCCCTGACCAAAGAGGCAATATCCTCCCGTTCGATCTTACCGGCCGCCAAATACTGCTCCAGAACTGCCTCATCGCACATGGCCAGGCTCTCCAAAAACTCTTCATCCTTAAGGCTCCTCCCAAAATCCAGGCACCGCTCCGAAAGCCGTCCGGAAAGTTCTGCGAGAAGTCTCTCCCTGTCGCAGCCGGCCAGGTCCATTTTGTTGATAAACAGAAACACCGGGATCCCATATCGTTTCAAAAGGCTCCAAAGGGTTTCCGTGTGCCCCTGTACTCCGTCAGTCCCGCTTATGACCAGTACCGCATAGTCTAACACCTCCAGAGTCCGCTCCATCTCCGCCGAAAAATCCACATGCCCCGGCGTGTCAAGAAGCGTCACCGGCCTCCCTCCAAGGACTACCTCCGCCTGTTTGGAGAAAATCGTAATTCCTCTGGCCTTTTCCATGGCATAGGTATCTAAAAAAGCATCCCCGTGATCCACACGCCCCGGTTTCCGGATGCTCCCGCCAAGGTAAAGGATGCTCTCTGCCAGGGTGGTTTTTCCTGCATCTACATGGGCAAGTAGGCCAATACAGAGATTTCCTGCTGCCGCACCTGCCATTTTCTGTTCTGATCTGTCTGCCATAGGAAATCCCCCTCCTGTGTCTGCCGCAATTCCTCCCTATCATATCATAGGACGAGTAAGAAGTCGATAGATGTTTCCCCAGCCTGTTTCTTTCCGCTTCCTCTGCGCCTGTCTGTTACATTTTAATTCCCAGAATTTCAAGCTGTTCTTTAATCTCTTTCTCGAGAAGGGCAATTTCTGCATGGTCTTTCTCTAATTGTTTACAGACTTCAGCAATATCAATGGGCGCCTCTTCTGGAAAGGTATCTACGTACCGGGGAATATTCAAATTAAACTCATTCTTTTTTATTTCATCATACGAAGCAAGATGTGCATATTTTTCTGCGTCCACGCGGTCCTTATAAGTCTGGACGATCTTTTCTACATGTTCATCTGTGAGTCGGTTCTGGTTCTTTCCCTTTTCAAACTCCTTGCTGGCATCTATAAATAGGATGTCTCTCATCCTGCGGTTTTTCTTAAATACCAGTATAACCGTCGGAATGCTGGTCCCGTAAAACAAATTTGCCGGAAGGCCGATCACTGCATCCAGATAATTTTTCTCAATCAATGCCTGTCTGATCAGCCCTTCTGCCGCGCCCCTAAACAGGACCCCGTGGGGAAGGACAATCGCCATGGTCCCTGAGTTATTCAGGTGATACAGACTATGCAGAATAAAGGCATAATCTGCTTTGGAGGCCGGAGCCAGCCTTCCGTATGACCCGAATCGTTCGTCTTTCATTTTAGATTCCCTGTTATCCCACTTTGCGGAATAGGGCGGGTTTGCCACCACCCCGTCAAAGCTGCGGGGATGGTCGATTCCCTTGTCATCCGGCCCGTCCGGCCAGTCACTCTCCAGGGTATCTGCATTGTTTAGATGCATATTGTTGAATGAAACATTGTTCATCATTAAATTCATACGCGCAAGATTGTAAGTTGTGGTGTTTAATTCCTGCCCGTAAAATTTAATCGCGTCTGCCTTGTTTTCTTTCAGCAGTTCCTCCCGCACAGTCAAAAGCAGGGAACCGGAACCCATGGCCGGATCATATACCATGAATACACTTTTTGATTTTTTGACACCTGTAGTCACGATTTTCGCCAGAACTTTACTGACTTGATGGGGAGTATAAAATTCTCCTCCCTTCTTCCCCGCGCTGGCCGCAAACTGCCCGATCAGGTATTCATAAATCTCTCCCAAAATATCTTTCCCATCGTCGCCTTTATATTCAATCTCATCTACCAGCTTTACAATGTTATTTAAGGATTTCGCCCGCGCTGTTGTGGAGCTGCCAAGCCTGGAGTCCCCCAGATTGATGTCATAAAAGACTCCCCTGAAATCCTTAGCTGCCTCATGATTACGCTCTGCATTTTTGTTAAAATGCTCAAAAATCGTCTGATAATCACTGGGAACAATCTGGGCTTCTTCTATTTTTTCATTCAAAGAAACCCATGTGTCCTCAGGCTCAATGGCATATCCCAGGCTCTCCGAAATGTCCTGCAGGTAATCCGTCAGTTCCTCCCCGGTTGCCTGTTCCCTGTAAGCTTCATTAACCGTCTGCCCGTCCTGCACATCAATAACATTGTTTTCCACCAGATACCGTTCCTGGCGTTCCGACAAATACCGGTAGAACATAAACGCCAGAATATAGTTTTTAAACTCTCCTGCATCCATGTTTCCTCTCAGCTCATTTGCCATTTCCCATAACCGGCCCGCGATTTTGTTTACACGATTCTCTGACATAACTTTTTCTCCGTTTTATCAATTTTCTCTAATTCACAACCCTCTTAAAATCAATTTTTCCTCTTCATTTTTCTTTTTGAATTGGAAAGAAACGTTTCGCCACTGAACGGCCCTTTCCAGGCTTCTTCGTCCAAAAAACTCAATATTGCTTTTGTTTCCTCTGGCTCTGTCGGAAATACGATTCTTTTATCTTTCACCTTAATCGTTATTCCCGCCTGCCGTTCCGCAATCTTTTTAAGCTCTGACGCTTTATACTTTGTTAATATCCCAGAATCATTGATCGCCGAAATTTTCCTTCGATGCCATACATTCGCACCGTCCTTAAAATTTTCTAAATGATCGCCAAAATCAAAGACTTTCTCTTTGACAAAAGTATCTATATCTGTATTTGTCGCAATCCTATAATAACCACTCAAATCAAATATCTGTCTCGTAAAATGATACGAAGAAAACAGTAAATCATTTCCAACAAAAACGCTGTCTACAAATTCAGATATCGTGAAACCAACACGATTATCCTGTCTAAAGGTGTTTTCGTCGAACAACAGACATAACCGAGAAACAGAAATATACTGGTCTTTGCGGAAGCGTTGAAATGCTGCTTTAAAGCATTTTCCTTGTTCGGTATCTTCACAGTATCCTACACAGACAGCCCTGATAACCGGATTTTCTTCTCTGTTCATAACAAAAGATGGTACAGAAACCGGATTGCGAAATGCATTTTTCAATTGATCCGATAGTCCAAAGTTTTTAATCACAAAAGTTTCATCCTCCAGCGGTGTGTAACCAGCTGTAAACTCAACTCTTTGTTTACCCAATATCTCCTCCGAAGGAACATCAAATATTTCATTGATTATTTTCTGTGTTTTTGCATCAACTTCGAGCTTGTAAATCGAATCATCGTCTCTGACATTTTTAACAATTATAAATACCGTCTTATTGTCAAACAAAGCATTCACCCCGCATCTATCAGTAAATTCTCAAATAAACGTATTATTCTTTTTATTTGTTTCTCGCTCCGATAATGTTTCTTCTTAGACATTAACACAAAAGTCTTTCCAGATTCTGATTTCACATAGTGGAAATGGTATCCGCGAATGAAATATATCGGGCTTCCATATGTTTTATTTGATGTTAACGCCACCCAAAAAGCAATAATAGCTATCAAAAGTGAATACGGAATTTCCGGCAATTTGGCCGGAACAAAATCTAAAAGCCATTCAATTATAGGCGCAAAATAAGTTCCTAGAAATCCCCATGCAAAAGAGTCGTTTTCTTCAGGAGTTTCACTCGCTCGAAAATCCATTAGTGGTAACTTTTTTGTAACTATCTTGATAAAATGCCAATGATAAATAAAGAATCCTCCGGAGATAATCAACACAATAATCTGCCAGTTTAAAATCACTTTTGATTTATACCAATAAAAGGAAATCGCTATTACAATAAGTGGAGATACAATACCATAGGTATATAGAAACTTTTGAAACTTACTGTTCAATTATCTTTCGCTCCCTGGTTATTTTTAAATTTATCTTTTTTGTATCTTTATTTTTTGTCGCCTGGCTTCTCCTATACGAACATCTGCTGAAGCAACCCCTTTTTTAACTCCTTGAGATGGTCCAGGTTACGTTGGTAAAGAGTCTTAAGATGATCTAACTTCTCAAAGTGTAATCCTACTGCATATTGTTCATTTATGGACGGAAGCATAACTGGTGTATCTTTAACCTGTTCAATCGTATAATGAGCAATCGTCCCTACATGTGAAATACTATTAATATATTTTCTGAATTCCTGGCATTCAAAATAAACAAAAAGATATCTACTGCTAAACTTTGAAGAATGTTTTATCCAAATCAAGTCGGCATCTTTTGAATACAAGGGCATACCATCTGGCACTATATAGGGAATCCCAATACTGCCACCTCCAGTTATTAAAATATCATTTTTTTCTAATTTCCCAGATAATTTGGCAAGTCTTTCATACAATGAATGCGGAATGAAGACCTTTTTATTTTCAATTCCTTTAAACGCAGCTATGACATCACTGGAACGGAAAAAGGGGACACCATCTACATCCCATTCGCCCCTGTGAACTCGAACTGCAGAAAGTACATCGGTAAGATTTCCAACTTTACACTGTTCCCACTCCCCGGTAAATTCCGGAAAACGAATTTCCGGAACTTTTGAGCCAGCTTTCGGAAACATTTTTTGGAGCAGTCCTCTTTTCAGCTTTTGTAAATGTTCTGCCTTTTGCTGATAAAGAGCAATAAGCGTATCGAGTTCACTTAATTTTTCACCGATCTTTACCTGTTCTGCATAGCCCGGCACAAAAACATCGACTGAGTTAATGGTTTGTTTTGAAAGGCTTGGCACTCCCGTTGACTCATCTTTCTGCTTCCAGTCAACTTTCAGAAACACACCAAGAATGAAATTAATATCCACCGAAGCTTCCGGAATCGCAAAGAACAAAGTATCCACTGTCCAAAAGGGAGCTTTTAACAGATAAGGCTTATCAATGGTGCCCTTTCGCCCAATACCGACTGCATCCTGTTCATAGGACAATGCTTTGTTTACACTGGTCATATATCCCCCGGTTCCATAAACCGGAATGCTGCCTTTGGAAAGGTGCTTGTAATCACAGCCGCTGCAGACCTTGACAAGTTCTCCCAGTTTCCGCTTCTCCCACTCCCCGGTAAATCCCGGAAACCTCAGCCTCGGCACATTTCTCTCTTCTTTCTCTTTCCCATCCATGTTCTGTCTGTATCCTTTTCTTTCAGTGTTTCACAAGCTCATCCGCCAGCTGATAGATGGCGTCCCGCAGTCCGTTGCGGTATTTGATCCGGGACAGTGCCTGTACCTGCCGGTCATGGGATAATACGGTATAGCTCTGGCTTCCCTTCGCTATAATATCCTGGATCCGCCCGGTGTCGTCCAGGTCCCGCTGTCCATATCGATGCCGCTCAAACAGCGCCCGCATTTCTGCGCTGGAAATAATGTCAATGATGCCCCATTTGATCCGGAATTCCTGAAAGCAACGGTCCAGGCTGACATTGTTTGCCTCCTCGATCACCTTTCCGCTCCCACGTTCCAGTCTGGCCGGGTATTTAAAATTCGGGTCTGCCGGATAAAGCCCGTTTATGATCGCCTCCGCCGCATTCATGATTCGAAAAGCATATTGCCTGTCTTCCAGCCCACCGGCAAACTGTCTGATTTTCTCTTTTGTCTTACAGATGCCTTCTTCGTCTTCCTCATGTACCTGATTCAGAAGCTCTTCCACCAGCTCTGTGAGATAATCATAGTCCACCTGAATGTCTTTTACATGGGTCATTTTTAATTCGATCTGAAAAACCGGTACATTCCTCTCTTTTGCCAACTCTTGTTTCAATTCATTGCTGAGAACCGAGGTGAGCATAATCTCCTCGTCGGGCTCCATTCCCAGGGCTTTGATCAGGTCATCTGGTTCCTCATAGTCAAACCCGATTTTTTCTCCATTGACACACTCCGGATCATATTGTTTCAGTTTTGCCATTCCCACACTGTACTGTCTGAGCAATTCCAGCATCTGTTCTTTCTGCTTTTCACTTTCCGGTATCTTCTGAAATCCATTTGTCATATTTTTTAACTCGTCGACGATTTTACGTACTTCTTCAAAGATAGGAAGAAATGGTTTTGCGATGATTCCGGCCTCTTCATTTAGCTGCTTTTTTGTCTCCTCCGATAGATTCGCCGAATCCCGGTTGGCATATATAGCAAGCGCGGCATTCATCAGCTTTTCATTCTGCGCCGGCCAGCGATAGTTGACAATCCTCCCCCAAGGCTTTTCCTGCCGGTCTGAAATCCGGTTGGTCCTGGAATAAGCCTGGATCAGATTGGCTCCTTTCAGGGTTCTATCCACATAAAGAGTATTGAGTTCCGGAGCGTCAAATCCGGTCAAAAGCTGTTCCACAACAATTACCAGATCCAGATACTTTCCGTCTTTTGCAGTCCGGTCCAGACGGCTTCTCACATCCTCCGTATAACCCGCCACATCCTTCACTTCAAATGTTGTGTCAAACTCCCTGTTATATTGAACGATCGCTTCCGACAGACTTCTGTTCGTTTCCAGCTGCGTGTCATGATTGGAAGTGTCCGGACTGAAGGTGACCGCCACCTTTAATACCGTTTTTCCTTTCTCTCTGTTTTCTGCATTCACCCGCTGAAACTCTCTGTAATACATCATAGCCATGGGGATGCTGGCCCTGCCTCCACCCACATGGGTCGTAAACAGGGCGTTATATTTTCCGTCGTTGGAACGGTTTTTCCAGTTTTTAAACACATCCTCCACCACCAGCCGAATGTGCTCTTCATTCTCATCATAAAAGCTCGGCTCAATGGTGTCATCCATATCTTCCGCTGTCAGATGGCGGATCTTTGTTTCAATCTGCGCCTCGCTCCACTTGGGGTGACGCATTTTATAGAATCCTGGAAGATACTGGAGACGCATCTTTTCCTCATCAATTGTCGTCTCAAAATCCACCTTAAAACCCAGGACATTTTTATCAGCAATGGCTTCGCGGATCGTATAGGCATGGAGCAGCCTGCCGAAAACCTCTTCTGTCGCAAGTCCTGTGGCTGTCTCATCAAACATCGGGGTACCCGTATATCCCACCCACAGGGATCGTTTAAATGCCTTCTGGATTGCGGCAAAATACTCTCCCCTGGTACTTCTGTGGGCCTCATCCACAATAAAAACAATATTTTTTTCCGGGGATTTAAAATTTTTCCGCTTCACCAGCATTCCTAGCTTTTGTACGGACGTCACAATAATTTTGTTATCCCGGCTCCTTAACTTCCTGCTTAAGTCCGCCGTACTTTTTGTCTCCCAGACTCCTCCGGCGCTCAAGTGTTCTCCCGTATCGCCGTCCGGATCGTAAGCCTGATACCGTTCGTTCGTCTGCCTTGTAAGGGCAATGCGGTCAACCACAAAAACCACCTTATCCACATTCGGAAGACGGCTTGCCAGCCATGCCGTTTTAAAACTGGTGATGGTTTTTCCCGACCCGGTCGTGTGCCAAATATAGCCGATCTTTTTCTTCCCGGATTCAAAATCTGCGTGTTTGACTGCCTCGATCACTTTCTGTGTGGCATGCACCTGATAGGGCCGCATCACCTTCAGCGTCTCTCTGTTTTTTGTGCCGTCCAGGATCATATAATTGACTGCCATCTGATGGGCCATGGGAATGCTCAGCATGGCATCAGCAAACTCCTTCCAACTTCTCACAATAGAATTGTCTTCTTTTCTCTGCCAGTGAAAGGCAAACTCTTTGTTAAATTGTTCCGCTGTGGTATTCGCCATATACTTCACATTGTTCGGCGTCATTGCAACCAAAATTTGCACGGTGGAAAAAATGTCCCTGTACTGATTTTCATCTATATACTGGTGCATCTGGTTCAGTGCTTCATTCACATCATGGGTGCCCGTTTTCTCTTCAATCTGAATCACCGGAAGGCCATTGATCAGAAGTGTCGTATCAAAACGCCGTTCCGGTTTTCCTGCAATTACGGCAGACCGTTTGATCTGATTGACAACCTGATAAACCGTATCCCCCGCCCCGATCTCCCTCTGGTCAAATACAGTGAGAAAAACATGTCTTCCGTCGTCCAGATCAACCTCGATCTGAGATACCCCATTCAGCCCATATAAAAACTGTCCGGCCTCGTAGGGAGTATGAAGATCCGAGATGATTTTTTTTACCTGATTGAATTCAACCACACTGAGCGGGTGTTGCAGAGTGCTCTGATTATGCTGTTCCAAGATTTGTTTAAAATTTTCCCACAAGGCTTCCGTTGTCTTGATTTTCGGTTCATATTTCCACAACTTTGTTTTTACAAGATAGCTGCCTGTTTCCCTGACTCTGCCACTTTTCCCTCCAGTCATTCTTTTACCGGAAAGATATTGGATCAGCTCATTCTCAAATTCATTTTCTTTCATATGCTCACCTCTCCCAAGTAGCCAAGCAAAAGAAGCTTTTCTTCTTCTGCCACTCGTTTCTTTAAGGCTTCCACCCGCAGCTGCTTCAAATAAATTTCTCCTATGATTCTCTGTCTCTCCAAAGGGGGCAGAGGAGGGAGCTCCAATTCCCTCAACTGTTTCAAGGTGTATTTCAAAATAGAGGACCCCTGCAGTCCTGCCTGAAACTGTTTTTGAATTCTCCTGTCCTCATTTAAAAGATAAATCAAAAATGCCGGAACTACAGAACCGTCTGTAAACATTTTGATGTAATTCTGTGTGTACAGATATCCTTCATGTCTCTTGCTCACCATACAGGCATTTCCCGATATCAGGCTGAAAATCAGATCTCCTGCGAAAAGCGTGGACACCTCATCTCTGGTACAGATCTTTTTCCTCTCTCCACAAGTTGCTTCTATTCCAGCCAGATCCCCCAGCAAATCATTCTGGCTGTAAATCCAATACACCGGTGCCTGGCTATCGGCGGATTCCCTGATTCGGAATTGAGGGGCACCCCCCACAAGCTTTACATGATTCTTCAATCTGCCCATTATTTTTGTGCCTTTCAAAAACTACATTTTCTTTGTCTTTTTTAGTATAACACCAACTTCTCCGTCTGTCAATTATAGTTTGTAATTTTAATAAATCACATTTTTGTATCTTCATCTGGCATTATACCGTGAAACATGCTATACTATCCCTTAGTTTTGAGCAAAAGGAGGAAAAGCCTTATGACCTGCAGCCACTGCGGCCTTGAACTGATTGAAAACGCAAAATTCTGTCCCCGGTGCGGCGCTCCTGCCACGCCTCCCCCCAAAACGCCGACACCGCCGCCCGCTCAAGACGCTTCTACGCCGCCCGCCTGCCAGGTTCCGGTCCGGAAGAAAAAGGGCAGCGCCACCGTCTGTTTTGCTCTCCTCTCCCTCATTCTGGCAGTGGTGCTGGTTCTTCAAAACCTTGGGATCATCGGCCTGATTGGGGAAACAGACAGGAGCAGCGCCAGAATGCGGATGGAAGGAGCCGGCTATGCTTCTGCCGAAGAGGCGGTGGAGGCTTACATAAATGCCTTGAAACAAGGGGATGTCCCAGCCGCTCTTTCTACCTTTGCCATTGAGACTTATGTGGACAGCTATGACACGCAGGCCGGTCTTTTCTATACAGGGGCATGGCTACCGGCCGTCAGTTCTGACGGCACCTATGAGCTCCTAGGCAGTGATTATGAGCGGCAACTCCGGTGTTTTTCCAGACAGGCCTCCATTACCCAGAAGCTTTACGGACAGCTCATCAATTACTCCGCTTATTTCCAGGAAGAAAAAATTTTTCTCAATAACGAAAACGGAACACCCGTCGCTTTTAGGGAGGAAGAGGACGTCAAAGAATTTCTCCGTGTTTATCGGGAAAGCTCTTTTGGAAAAGCTCTGGCTGAAATGGAACTGAAAGACTTCGTGGACCCGAAAGACTTGTGTGAAGCCTATGGGTCTGAAGCCCATCTGAAAAACATGAGTGAGAGGGGGCAGCTCTTTGGCTGTGACGAATATAAAAGTGTCGCCGCCCGCATAAGCTTAAACGGAGAAACCTGGCTGCTCACCATGGACTGTATATGTTATGGAGGCCGCTGGTATAATCTGAGCCAGTCCAGCGTCTTGTCTAACATGCTGGGAGCCTCTGTCTACCTGTACGGACTGATCCCTTATTCCATAACAGGAAACAGCCTCTTTCCCTGACTGTCCCTACTGGAAGCATGGTTCAGCAGGCCGGCCCTGCGTATACAAAAAGTCCCGGAAAGTCCTTCTTCCTGTACATAAAGGAAAGGAACTCCCGGGACTTTTTCCGGTCTTTTTGATTGTTGTCTTTCTGTTTTATGGGGACTGAGGAAGTTTACGGATGCTGAATGGCAGACCGTACCTCAGCCGACACCTCGTCACTTACCAGCACCTTAAGAAGCTCCAGCCCTTGGTCAATGGCAAAACCAAGGCCCCGGCCCGTGACCACATTGCCGTCTCGCACCACACCTTCACTGGAATGCTCTGCCCCGAGGAGTTTGTCCTCCCATCCAGGATAACAGGTGGCCCGCTTTCCCTCCAGGCAGTGGTACTTTCCGAGAACACTGGGCGCCGCGCAGATGGCCGCCAATACTTTTCCTTCTCCTTTAAACTTCTGGAGCATCTCTCCCAGTTCCTCGTGCTCCGAAAGATGAGTGGTTCCGGGCATGCCTCCCGGCAGAAAGATTCCATCGCAGGCATCACAGCCTTCTTTTGACCACATACAGTCCGCCCGGACCGCAATCTTATGGGATCCGGTCACCAAAAGCTCCTCCCCCATGGAAGCCAGTACCACTTCAACTCCACCTCTTCTTAAAATATCCACAACCGCCAGACACTCCACCTCTTCCAGGCCTTCTGCCATGCAGACATATATCTTGCTGCCCATAATTATAACCTCCTCCTGTTAATCTTCTTCACTATAACACAACAGGTTTATTATACCATTTCATCTGGTCTTTCACAATGGAGGATTTCTTTTCTCATCCAAATATGTTAGGATAGGGACAATAACTACTTTTTCTAATGCTGAAAGGAGCCTCTTATGGAAATTGAACGGAAATTTCTGGTAAAGAAACTGCCGGAAAACCTGGAAACTTATCCTTGTCTGCTCATTGAGCAGGCTTATCTGTGCACAGACCCAGTAGTCCGCATCCGCCGTCAGAATGACGATTATTATATGACCTACAAAGGGCGGGGCCTTATGGAACGGGAAGAATACAATCTCCCCTTAAATGCCAAAGCCTATGTCCATCTCAAGACCAAGGCAGACGGACGCGCCATCACCAAAAAACGTTACTGTATTCCCCTTGGGACGCTTACCATTGAGCTGGATATTTTTTCCTCTCCAGAGGGCCTTATCTTGGCTGAAGTGGAATTTCCAACAAGAGAAGCGGCCCTCTCCTTCACGCCCCCTGAATGGTTTGGAAAGGACGTGACAAAAGACAGCCGCTATCACAACAGCAACATGATTTAATTTTTTTCTTCCGCTTTTTCCGGAAAATGGATATCCACAAACCGCTTTTTTACCAGAAGAAAATCCTGGATGCTTTTCATAATATGATACAGGATTGCCCGGCCTTCCAGCTCCTCCCTGTCGATTGGCAGAGGCTCCTTCCCCATATCCTCAAACATTTCCTCCAGCCGCTCAAGCTGCGGCCCGGGCACATTGAGCTCTGTCACATGATCTGCCAGGTAAAGCATATAGTCCGCCACCAGCCTCGCCTGGTCCGGCACGATGCGCAGCCACCACATTCCAGAGTGAAGGTTATAGAGGGTCTTGCACTGATCCATTCTCATCTCGAAATAATCAATGTAATACTCCGGATCGGCGCGAAACGAATTTTCCTGGTATTCGTAAGCCTCCCTGATGTATTCCCGGATCGCCTCCTCCAGCCTGCCCACATGCCCCCACACATCCACTTCCATAATTTTGTTGGAAAGATAGGCTGCTACCTCCCCAAAAATAAACTGCAGCTGTTCCTCCGTATAAGCCATTTTGTCCCTGAGGTGCTCCTCCTGGCTGCGGTTGTGGTGAAACAGATTCAGCACAAAGGCAATGGCGCTCCCGATAAACACCAGCAGAAATTCATTGAGGAAAAAAGACGGACTGAAATCCAACGTTGTCAGAAAATGGGTTCCGATCACTGCATTGACCGACAGGGTTGCCATCCAACCCGACACCTGGCACATAACAACTGTCAGGAAAATAAAGACTCCAAATGCAAGCCATTCACTCCGAAAAGGAATAAAGGTAATCCATGAGAACAAGACAACCACCGCAAAAGTCACAAACCGGGCAAGGGCCAGCTTGATGGTCCCCCGCTTTGTGGTCACCAGTGTAAGCAGCGTCACAATCCCCGCCGAAGCAGAAAACTGCAGTTCGAGAAGCTCCGCCACATAAATGGCAATACTGCTTCCCACTGCAATTTTCGCGGCAAGCATCAATATTTTAATAATCTGCCTTTTCCCTGGCAACAGCATTTTCTTTAAACGTTCTCTCAATCCTCTTCCTCCCTTTGTATCCTGTCTACAGTCTCTCCTCATCCCCGTGCTGTTTTTACGAGATCAAACACTCTGTTTCGGTCATTATAGCATTTCTTCCTCTATAAAGTAAATAGGTGATCATCCTTCAGTGGGATCTGATGCAGATATTTTTCCTTCGTGGCCATTCCTCCCCGGATATGCCTCTCCGACTTATTCACATCCAGCACAAGGCGGGCTCTGGAGGCTAGAGTCGGATTGATCCGCACAAGACGATCTGTTACGTCTTTATGTACCGTACTCTTGCTGATTCCAAATTTTTTCGCAGTCTGACGCACGGTCGCATTGGTTTCAATAATATAATTGGCAATTTCCACTGCCCGCTCTTCGATATAATCTTTCAAGACCTAATCCCTGCAACTGTTTTTTACATATTATGCAGAAAGGTTTCTGATTATTAGTCTTTCCCTGCAGGCTGATCCCGACATCCGAGAAAACACCCCGGGCTGCAGATTCCCGGGGCGCCGTCTATCCTTCCTTATACATATTTCGGATTTCCTTCAGATATCTTTTGTACTCCTTAATCAGCTCAGGCGGTCCGGAGAGCCGTACCTGACAGCCGAATCTGGCCAGCCAGCCATAAAATTCCCCTCCTGGCTTTATTTTAAACTTAAGAGTTCTGCTTCCAGCCTTCTTTCCGCTCTTCATACGGACAAATCTCTCCCCCCCAAGCTCCTTCCAGATAAGCGCACTTGTCTCTTCTTCACAGACAAGCGCTGTCTTTAACTCCCCCAAAACCAGCCACTCTGGCAATGTATCCGGATTGATTTCCCCCTCGGAAGGGGATGACGGAAGACCAATTTTTTCCGCATTTTCCTCATCTCCCGGACAAGGCCCTGTCCTTGGAAGCCCTTCCCGGCCTTCTTTTTCCAGATAGTATCCCGCCATGCGCCCTTTCCTCGCCGCGACAGGGTAACCGAATCTGCGAAGAGCGTCCAGGTCGTCATAAATCCGCTTCCGCTCCGCCTGGATCCCATGGGCGGCAAGCTCCCCCAGAATCTCCCGCATTGTCACCACATGTGTCTCGTCACTCTGCTCTAAAAGCTTCAATATGTACAAAACTTTCAATTTCTGATTGGCCGCTCTCGCCATATCCGTCCCTCCTCTCCGCAAATACATTTCAGCGCCGTCAAGGGCCGCCCGGGCATCAAACCCCCTATAATTGTCCTGAAAATTTTATATATTCAAGGATACCATCGGTTGACAAGGACACACTCGCTCCAGTCTGCATGATTTGCCGGTTTTTCCGCGTTGTCCTCTCTCCGCGTACATCCGGTACGCCTCTGTCGTCCGCCTTGAAAAACAGCCAAATCACTGCAGGTGGAGTCAGGGAGTCGGAAAGAGGGGAATTTTCCCATGGGCAAGGCACTGGAACGACGCGTACAGAGAGGTACACGGAGAGAAAGTAACGCAGCTCATGTAGAAATCCCCCCTTCTCCGACCGTGTATGCTCTTGTGAACCGATGGTATCAATACCGGTTATATACATGCACCAGAAATCTTAAAAATCCAGCTTCCTGGGAGCCAAGCTGTCCCTCTCTCAGCCTCCATTTCCAGTTCCCCCCCAGAGTCGAAGGAAAATTCATCCTGGCAGAATTATCCAGACCAAGTACATCCTGAGCCTGGAAGATCACCACATCTGCAATGCTGCCGTAAGCCTGCCGGAACAGCCCCTCTACAATATCATCTCGCTTTCTCGTGCCCAGCAGTTCAAACAGATAAGTCAGCACCTCATCCGACTTGTCGCAGAACAGCCCTGTCAGCGTCTCGTTGTCATGAGTTCCCCCATAGGCAACACAGTTGGAGGTTCTGTAATTGTGCGGCAGATGCTCGTTGGCCGGATCGCCGTCAAAGCCAAAAGCCAGAACTTTCATGCCCGGATAGCCATTCGCCTTGAGAAGCTCTCTCACTTCCGGCGTCACCGTTCCCAGATCCTCAGCGATGATCTTCATATTTCCGGCTTCTTCATTGATCACATCCGTAAGCTTTGTTCCAGGCCCAGGCTGATAAGAACCAGTTCTGCTGTCCTTTGCGCCTCCCGGCACTGCATAATATCTGGTAATCCCAATAAAATGGTCAATCCGGAGCGCATCATACAGTTCTCTTGAAGAGATGATCCTCCTGCGCCACCAGGTAAAATCGTCTTTTTCCATTGCCTCCCAGTCATAAAGAGGGTTTCCCCAAAGCTGCCCCGTCTCGCTGAAAGCATCCGGCGGCACCCCGGCAATGAATTTCGGCAGAAGATTCTCCTCATCCAACTGGAACAGACCTGGATGGCTCCACACGTCGGCACTGTCAAGAGCCGCGTAAATGGGAATATCGCCAATGATCTGGATCCCCTTTTCCTTCGCATAAGCCTTAAGCTTCCTCCACTGCCGGAAGAAGTAGTACTGGCAGAACTCCCAAAAATCAATCTCCTCCTTCAGAAGCTCCCTGTATCTGATAAGGGTTTCTTCCTTGCGGAATCGAAGATCCGGCTCCCACAGAAGCCAGCTCTCGTTCTCGAACTGCCCCTTACAGGCCATATAAAGGGCATAATCCTCCAGCCAGTAGACATTTTCCTCCTGGAATGCCTTAAATTCCGCTGTCTCTTTGTGATGGCTGCTCCCAAAGGCTTTCCTGAGGACCCGGAATCGGTTCCGGTAAATGTCTTCATAGGAAACATAAGACTCCTGGTCGCCCCAGAAGAACTTCTCTGCATCCCACTTCTCCAGAAGTCCTTCTTCCATCAAAAACTCCAGATCAATAAAATAGGGATTTCCGGCAAAGGCAGAAAAAGACTGATAGGGGCTGTCTCCGTAGCTTGTCGGCCCCATGGGGAGCACCTGCCAGTATTTCTGTCCTGCACATTTCAGGAAATCAATAAACTCGTAAGCCGCCTTTCCAAAAGTTCCGATTCCATAAGGGGACGGAAGGCTGGTAATCGGAAGCAAAACTCCTGCTCCCCTCTCCAAAGTCTGATTTTTCATCATTACCTCCATTCTGTACGTGCTTTACAGCATTGCATACCCCGTTTTATTGGGTACAAACAGGTATGGGTGAACTACCTTTGTTCACCCTTTCCTCCTCCCTGACACACTTTTTGTTTTTCTTCTATTATTTATTATACTGAAAAAACAGAGAACATACAAGAAAAACCTTATTCTTCTGTCAAAAAAGGCCCTGTCTTTCCGCTCACAATAA
Organism: Lachnospiraceae bacterium; assembly: GCA_022792835.1. Classification (GTDB taxonomy): domain Bacteria; phylum Bacillota; class Clostridia; order Lachnospirales; family Lachnospiraceae; genus Lientehia. The sequence continues at coordinate 60,316 of JAAWBT010000014.1, forward strand.
ACCCAATATCTGAAATCTCTCCGCCGGCCGGAATCTGGCGGTTGTAATCCACAGCAGAGATCGAAAGCATATCTCCTTCCGTCTTGTAAGCTCCATTCCAGCCATCAGACAGATCAATGTCTTCCGGAAACACCAGAGACACCTTCCAGCCATCCACATCCTGTTCCGAAGAATTGATCACCGTAAGCCCATACTGGCAGAACACTCTGCCGTCTGCTTCCCAAGAATTTTTAAGCTCCGTCCGGTAGAGGATACCCGTTGTATCCGCCGTTCTTTCTCCTTCTTTTTTTTGAGTATCTTCTTCTGTTTCTTCAACTCCCCCATCTGCAGTTTCCCCCTCCTTGTGCGCTCCTGTAAGCGTTTTGTACAGCCACGTTCCGGACTCACTTAAATCCTCCGGCTCAAAACCGGAGACCTTCCTGCAGCTCTCCTTGAATATCGCTGAAGTTTCTGCTTTATTGGACAGATTCCAAGCCACATAGCTGACGCCGCACGCTTCCATCGTCTCTACCCATGCATCCGCCTGCCCCTCGTCAATATCCCCATTGCCGCTGGCATCGCAGATGCCATACTCCGACACAAAAACAGGGAGTCCGTCCTCAATCGCTTTCTTCATGGTATCCCGCAGCCAGTCCGTATGGGTGGCTGCGTAGAAGTGGAGAGTATACATAATATTTTCATATCCGGTTATAGGATCGGCTGCCGCCTGATCGACCATCTGCGACCAGTTTGGCGTCCCCACCAAAATCACCCCGTCTGGATCCTTTTCCCGGATCACGCCTATGATCTTCTCTGCATAGCCTTTGATATCCTCCCACCCTGTATTTCCGTTAGGCTCATTACAGATCTCATAAAGTACATGATCACAGTCTTTGTAGGCCTCTGACATCTCCCGGAAAAAATCTGCCGCCTCGCTCAAATACTGATTTGGATCCCCATCTGACAAAATATGCCAGTCAATAATCACATACATGTCTTGGTTTACGGCATAGTCCACTCCCCGGTGAATCAATGCCTTCAGCTCTTCTTTGTTTCCGTCGCTGCAATACCCTCCGGATTCTGCCGTGTACATGGCAAGCCGCACAACATTGACCTTCCACTCTGTACGAAGCTGCCGGAAGCAGTCCTCATTGACATATTCCGGAAACCAGGAAAGCCCGTGGGTGCTGATTCCCCGGAGTCTTACCGGATTTCCATTCTGATCCACCAGCGCCGTCCCTTCCACCCGGAGAGCGCCGCACACTGCCGGCGTATCCAGCGCCTCTGTCTGGCTTTCCGTCTCCGTTTCTGCAGTCTCCGTCTCCGGCAAAGGCGTTTCTGATTCCGGCCTGGTTTCTTCTTTTTGAGACAGCGTCTCTTCCTCCGTCTGCACGTTTCCCTCTGTCTGCTGTCTGCCCTCTTCTGCCTTTTCCAGCTCTCTGCCGCCGCACCCTACAGTTCCCAAAAAGCCAAGCAGCAAAAAGACACTGATTATTTTTCTCATATACCCCTCTCTGTCATCTCAAAAATAATCGGAGCAGCCGTTCCTTCCCCTTTGTATAAGGCTGATAACGGATCGGCAGATCAATCCAATTGTATTTTTTCACAATACTCTTTTCGTGGCTGAAGGTCTCAAAACTTTTCTTTCCGTGATAACTTCCCATTCCGCTGTTTCCCACACCGCCAAAGCCCATACGGGAAGTAGCCAGGTGAATGATCGTATCGTTGACGCAGCCGCCGCCAAAGCTTAAAGAAGAAAGAAGCTGTCTCTCCCTTCTTTTATCTCTGGTAAAAATATAACAGGCCAGCGGCTTTTCCCGTTCCTTCACAAACGCTTCCGCCTCACTGATCTGACGGAAGGTAAGCACCGGAAGCACAGGGCCAAAAATCTCCTCCTGCATAACAGGGGCCTCTGCGGTCGCAAAATCCAGCACCGTGGGGGCAATCTGAAGTGTCTCCTGATTCTTCTCACCCCCCATTCTGAGCGTCATCCCCTCCATAAGTCCGCTTATCCGCTCAAAATGCTTTTCGTTGATAATCTTTGGATAGTCCGGATTTTCCAGAGGTTTCTCCCCGTACATCTGCCTCACCGCTTTCTCAAACAGCTCCAGAAAAGGTTCTTTCACCGACTCCTGGATCAGCAGATAATCCGGCGCCACACAAGTCTGCCCGGCATTTAAATATTTCCCGAAGGCCAGGCGCTTTGCCGCTGTCTTAAGGTCAGCCGTCTCGTCAATGATACACGGGCTTTTCCCCCCCAGCTCTAGAGTCACCGGAGTCAGATAACGGGAAGCCTTCTCTAAAACCAGCTTTCCCACTTTCACCCCGCCGGTAAAAAAGATGTAGTCAAACCGTTGTTCCAGAAGAGCTGCATTCTCTTCCCGGCCGCCCTCCACCACAGCCACATACTCCGGAGGAAACACGGCCTCCACCAATTCTCTGATGACCGCCGAGACCTTCGGAGAATAGGCGGAAGGCTTTAAAATGCAGCAGTTTCCCGCTGCCACTGCCCCTATTAACGGTTCCATGCACAGCATAAAGGGGTAATTCCAGGGAGACATAATAAGCACAACGCCATAAGGCTCTGCCATCGTAAAGCTCTTTCCGTGAAAATGGGCCAGCGGCGTCAGGCGGCGTTTCGGCCGGGCGTAACTCTTCACATGCTTTTCCAGATAACCCAGCTCTGAAATGGTCAGACCGGTCTCTGTCATATAAGACTCAAAATCCGATTTATTCAGATCTGCCTTTAAGGCCTCATGGATCCTTCCTTCCCGCAGTTTCAGTTCCCCTTTCAGCGCCCGCAGTTTTTTCAGGCGAAACTCTACGGATTTCGTAACTCCCGAGTCAAAATACTCCCGCTGCTTTTTTACAAGTTCTTCAATATTCACCCTGTCAGTCCTCCTGTCCTTCTAATTAACCTGATATGTGAGAAAAGACTCCCTTGACGGAAGCCTTTCTCTTTCTCCTAATCTGCAATATTCGCTTTTTTCCCGACCACCACAAGCACTGCCGCCAGAGCAATCAGACCGGCCAAGGTCCCAATCCATCCATTTCCGGCAATGCCTCCCGCCAGGAATCCGACCATGCAGCACCCCGCCACAGTCAGCGCATAAGGGATCTGTGTCGAAACATGGTTGATATGATTACACTGGGCTCCCGCGGAAGCCAAGATCGTGGTATCGGAAATCGGCGAAATGTGATCGCCGCACACAGCTCCCGCCAAAATGGCCGCTGTGGTAATGGTCAGCATATTGATATCCGCCGTTCCCACCACCTGAACTGCAATGGGAATCAGAATCCCAAAGGTTCCCCAGGAGGTACCGGTGGCAAAAGAGAGGCCGGTGGCAACTGCAAAAAGGATCGCCGGCAGCAACATTCCAACCAAGGCGTTGCCGCCTACCACGCTGCTGACAAAACCTCCAATGTCCAGATAATCTTCCCGGCACACACCAGACAGAGTCCAGGCCAGGCAGAGGATCATGATCGCGGGGGTCATGGCCTTGAATCCCTCCACAAAACTGTCGCAGAATTCCCGGAAAGTGATGACCTTTCTGGAAAGATACATGACAAATACCACCACCAGGGTAAAGAAGGAGCCCAGTACCAGGCTTCTTGCAGAATCACAGTTTGCAAAGGCATCCACAATTCCCGCGCCGTCTAAAATCCCGCCTGTATAGAGCATGGCGGCAATACAGAACATGATCAGTACCGCGATGGGAAGCACAAGATCAATAACCTTACCTTTTCCTGTCACTTCCAGATCCTTGTCGTCACTGGTCTCCTCGCCCTCTCTGGCAATCTTCGCCTCGTAAGCCCTCATGGCGCCGTAATCCACATTGCGGATGATGAGATAGAGCATAAAGAGAATTGTAAGGATCGCATAAAGATTGAAAGGGATGGTCCGCAGAAACAAATTGAAGCCATCCACGCCGCTGTCTTTTGGCAGAGAGGAACCCACCGCCGCCGCCCAGCTTGAGATGGGCGCAATGATGCAAATCGGCGCCGCTGTGGCGTCAATGATATATGCCAGTTTTGCCCGGCTCACCTTATATTTATCCGTCACCGGCCTCATAACCGTGCCCACAGTCAGACAGTTAAAGTAATCATCCACAAAAATCAGGGAACCCAAAAGCACGGTGGAAAGCTGCGCCCCTTTTTTCGATTTGATCGCCCTGGAAGCCCAGTTTCCGTAAGCTCTGGACGCTCCTGATTTGGTGATCAGTGCGACCAGGATTCCCAGAAGCACCAAAAAGATCAAAATATCTACATTTCCACCGATTTTTTCTCCCATGATGGTAAAGGTAGTCTCCACCGATGTCACCGGATGAAATCCTGTAATCAAAAGAGCTCCAGACAAAATACCGATCAATAAAGACAGATAGACTTCCTTTGTGATAAGAGCCAGCGCAATTGCCACAACCGGCGGCAAAAGCGCCCATGCTGTTCCTGCCATACTTCCCCCTCCTTCATCTTGTACATTTCTACTTATCTTTTTCCCGGTGCAGAAAACGCTTCGATATCTCTTCCCGCTCATCTGCTCCAAACTCCACCCATTTGGAATAGGGAACATCGCAAAGGCTCATGACAGCCCCGCAGCGATGGCAGGCCGCTTTTAGGACCTTTGATACCATTCTTGTCTCTCCGCACTTCGGACATATGAATACCCGAATCACTTTTCTTCCTCGTTTTTCCCCTTAATTTTCTCCCAGCTTCACAAGCTTTGCCGCCTGATCTGCCGCAATACAGGCATCAATGATCTCCTGAATATCCCCGTTCATGATCTTATCCAGTTTGTAAAGGGTCAGGCCAATGCGGTGGTCCGTGACCCGGCCCTGGGGGAAATTGTAGGTACGGATCTTTTCTGAACGGTCCCCGGTCCCAATCTGGCTCCTTCTGGCTTCTGCCTCGGCGTCATGGGCTTTCTGGCACTCAATGTCATAAAGCTTTGCCCGAAGCAGGGCAAATGCCTTGGCTTTATTCTGAAGCTGGGATTTCTCTGTCTGGCTGTAAACCACAATCCCGGTGGGATAATGGGTCAGACGCACCGCTGAATCCGTCGTGTTGACACACTGGCCGCCGTTTCCCGAGGCCCGCATGACATCAATGCGGATGTCTTTCTCGTCGATCTGGACGTCCACATCCTCCGCTTCCGGCATAACCGCCACAGTGATGGTGGAGGTATGAATCCTGCCTCCGGATTCTGTCTCCGGCACCCGCTGGACTCTGTGGACCCCGGACTCATATTTCATCACAGAATAAGCGCCCTGGCCTTTGATCATAAAGGTGACGCTTTTCATTCCGCCAATCCCGATCTCATCAGCCTCCATAAGCTCTAACTTCCATCGCTTCGTCTCTACATAGTGGGCATACATCCGGTAGATCTCCGCCGCAAAAAGCGCCGCCTCATCCCCTCCGGCACCCGCGCGGATCTCCACAATCACATTTTTATCGTCATTGGGGTCCTTGGGAAGCAGCAATACTTTCAGCCGTTTTTCCAGCTCTGCAATCTTTCCCCGGGAGGAAGACAGCTCTTCCTTCAGCATTTCCCGCATTTCCTCGTCGCTTTCTTCCTCCAGCATAGAAAGGCTGTCCTCTGCGTCCTGCCTGGCCCCTTTATATTCTTTATAAGCCTCCACCACCAAAGAAAGCTCTGTCTGCTCTTTCATAAGCTTCCGGAACCTGGTCTGATCCTCCACCACAGAAGGATTATTTAACTCTTCCAGAATCTCTTCAAACCGAATCAGAATATCATCCAGCCTGTCAAACATAGCTGCCCCTCCTTTTTAAATTTCTTTCGCCTGACATCACACTCCCGGCCACTCTGCCTTCACCACCCGGTCGCATCCTGCCAGATCCTTTCTCACTTCTATCTGGAAAAACCCCGCCTCACCGAGAAGCTTTGGCACGGTTTCTCCCTGATCCCAGCCGATCTCCAGATAGAGATGCCCTCCCGGGAAGAGATGCTCTGCCGCCTCCCGGCTGATTCTCCGGTAAAAAGCCAGTCCATCCCCACTGCCGTCCAGGGCAATTTTCGGTTCATGGTCTTTTACTTCCGGCAAAAGTGTCCCGATCACACCACTTGGAATGTAGGGCGGATTAGAAACGATACAATCAAACTGCTCCCCGGAAAATTCTGTAAAGAGATCTGACTGTACGGTCCTGCAGCTATCTTTCAGATCGAATCGGCGGATGTTTTCCTCTGCCACCTGAAGGGCTTCCCGGGAAATGTCACTCAAAAGAATCTCTGGACCTCCCCCCTCTTTCCGGCCCCCCATTCTGAGGCCTGATGCCGCTTTGTTCTTCCTAAGATAAACGGCCAGGCTCAGTCCGATGCAGCCGGACCCGGTGCAAAGATCCAAAAGCCTGTAAGGCCTTACCGCTGCCAAAACTGCACGTTTCTCTCCTGCCAGTACGGTCTCCACCAGTGTTTCCGTATCCTGCCTGGGAATGAGCACCTGTTCATTGACGAAAAAAGAAAGTCCCATAAACTCCTGGCTTCCCAATATCTGCTGAAGAGGGATTCGTTCTGCCCTCTGTCTGGCCAACCGCCTAAATTCTTCCGCCGCTTCCAGCCTTTCCCCGGGAATCTCTGTTTCCATATACAGAAAATAGGCCCCCCTGTCCATGGAGAAGCAGTGGGAAAACAGATACCAGGCATCCAGTTCATATTCCGGCACTTTTGCCGCCTGAAGGGCCTTTTCCCCCTCCAGGAGCAGTTCCCGGTATCTCATTCCTTTTCCCCGGCTCCAGAAAGCCGTTCACCACAGGAAGCCTCTGTTTCCTCTATCGCTTCGCCCTCTTCCTCCGTCCCCGGAAAGGTCTTCCCGAAATTTTCCGACTGGTAAGCCCTCCAGTCAAAGACCTCCTCCACGGAACGGATGGCCACCTCAATCATGTCGTCCTCCGGCTCTCTGGTAGTAAGCCCCTGGAGCATAAGCCCCGGTTTACTGATCAGGTTGATGAGCCAGTTATCGCTGCGCCCCGCAAGCTTTAAGATCTCATAAGAGATTCCTGCAATGACCGGGATCAGCAAGATCCGGAGAAGCGCTTTCAGCCACACCACATCCACCTGAATGACCATGGAAAACAAAATACTCACAAACACCACAAAGAGGAGGAAGCTGGTGCCGCAGCGTTTGTGCTGCTTAGAGCTTTTCCGCACGTTTTCCACTGTCAGATCCAGGCCATGCTCCACGCAATTGATGCATTTATGCTCTGCCCCATGATACATGAATACCCGGCGGATATCCTTCATAAGTGAAATCAGAAGCACATATCCCATAAAAATCGCCAGACGGATCACGCCCTCAATCAGTCCCATAAGCGCCCTGGATTCCACAAAACGCCGAAACAGATTTGACAAAAACATGGGAAGTACAAAAAAGATCCCCAGCCCCAGCACCACTGCCAGCGCCATGGCTAACCCCATAACCAGGCTTTCTTTTTTCTCATCTTTCCCGCTTTTTTCTTTCTCATCCCTGCTTCTGTCGTCAACCCTTGTTTCTTCCGTCCCTTTCTCTTCCTCTTCTTCATAAAAACTGGCGGAAAAGGTCAAGATTTTCATACCCAGCCGCATGGAATCAATAAAATTAAAAATCCCTCTCACAAATGGAATATTAAATGCTTTATGCTTTTTCGTAAAGGTCTGCCAGGTGTCCTTCGCCACCTCGATCTCCCCGTCCGGCTTCCTCACCGCCACGGCGTATACGTCCTGATTCTGCATCATCACGCCCTCGATAACCGCCTGGCCGCCGATCCCTGATGATTTCATCCGGTACTCCTCTCATCTTTCTTTGTCTGCTTTTTGTAAAGCAGCCGCTGTGCGAGGTGCATGCTGCCACGCAGCTAACTTCCTTATGCACCTCTGGCTTTTTATCGGACAGGAAGCCCTTCTTCCTGGCCGCCGTGCGAGGTGCATGCTGCCACGCAGCTAACTTCCTTGTGCACCTCTGTACAACAAAAAGGTTGAGATTCCACAATATCCGAAATCTCAACCTCATTTCCTGTGCAATACCTATTTCCCTGCGTTTACCCCATATTTCCGGTTAAACTTCTCAATACGTCCTCTTGCAGATGCAGCCTTCTGCTGGCCTGTGTAGAACGGATGGCATTTGGAACAGATTTCTACGTGAATGTCTCCTTTGGTGGAACCGGTCACGAATTCATTTCCACAGTTGCACACAACCTTTGCCTGATGATACTCAGGATGGATACCCTCTCTCATATCTTTCACCTCTCTCACTGCAATTTCTATCCTTTGACGGGTGAAATCCGCCCGCCTGTCTTCACGATAAAACAGCGATCATTATTATACCACAGGGAAAGTTCGAATGCAAGCATTTTCCGTTCATTTTCCTGTTTCTTTTAAACAATTTCACTTGTTCTGTTTCTATATGCAGCTCTCCATTTTTCAGTTTGAGAACCTCATCAGCTTCAGAAGCCACCCTTTTTGAGTGGGTAACGACGATTACACATTTATTTTCTTTGTGGGCAAGTTTCTTAAATATATCCATGATGGCCCGCTCATTATCAGCGTCCAAATTGCCGGTCGGTTCATCTGCAAGCAAAATCGGAGAACCGTTTGCGACTGCCCTTGCAATTGCAACTCGCTGCTGCTCGCCGCCGGACAGTTTCAGAATCTTTCTATCCGCTTTTTCTTGTTCGATACCTACTTTTTTAAGAATTGCATAAGCAGTTTTCGTCGTCTCTTTTCCCTGCCTCCCAGCAATATTCATAGAGAGTACAAGGTTCTCGACTGCCGTCGCGTTTTGAAGCAGATGATAGTTTTGAAAAACCACGCCGACCTTTTTAGAACGATATTCGTCACGATTTATCATCGCAATATCTTGATCCTCCCAGTAAATTCTTCCCGATGAACACAAATCAAGCCCTGCTATCAGTGAAAGAAGCGTAGTTTTGCCTTCGCCAGACGCACCAGTAATACAATATAACCTGCCGATTTCAAAGGCGTAAAAAATATGATTAATGACTGCTTTTTCCGCACCAACATAACAGTAGGAGATATTATTTAACGTTAACGCGCTCATCACTTTTACCTAATTCCTTTCCGCAAGCATACGCATCGGCTCATGGCGCATAACTGCAAATACACAATAAAGTCCCGCAAGTACACTAAAGAGAAACGCCATAGCAGCACCCAACAGGATTGCAGCAGGCGGCAGCAGCAAGTTCACTCCAGTTAAATCTCCCAGTAAAGCTACAGCGATTGGTTTTGTAAGGAATAGTCCCAAAAGTACACTGAAAATAAAACTGAGGAACATAATTATCAGCGTTTCATAGACCATTCCTCTCGCAACACCCGTTTTTTTCATGCCCATTGCTTTAAGCACGCCGACTTCATATCTTCTTTCTCTAATATTGAAGAAAGAAACGAAAAGAAGCATTCCGGCGCCGATGAGGCCTGCCGCCAAAGTAAACATCTCTGCAATATGAGAGATATTTTTGAGTGGTTCCGTATTTTTTATATACTCATCGCTGGAATTTGAAACGGAAAGGACATAGTATTTATTCAAGCCTTTTTCATGAAGTTCCTTTTCAAACAGTTCGGCGTCTTCTGGATTACCTAACTGATAAACGACAGTTCCCACCCAAATATAATGAAACCCACTGTTTTTTAGCGTATTAAATGTGGTATAAACATGACCGTACACATCGCCAAGTGTCTCTGCGTTTGCTTCCGCACGATGAGCGGCATAAATGCCTGTTATGGTAAGGGACATCGTTTTTGTATCTGACTTACTCGGTCCTGATATGGAAATCGTGTCGCCGATGTTCAGTTTGTTGTGTTCAGCATATTTACTGCTGACAATGCACTCATTGTCTTTCTCTGGAAAATGTCCAGATTCCAGCTTGTTCCCATTGTCCGTAAAATCATCTACAATAGAAAGGTCTGTATAACCAATCAGTGATCCTACTAAATCTCCCTTTGAATCCAAGATTCTCTGAAGCTCATCTTCGTTCCCTATAATACCAGAATCAAGCAGTTCCTCTTTTGTTGATATGCCAAAATATATCATTATTTCGTCTAATGTCATGCCTTCCAGACTGACCCATTCCTCACCCTCACGGGTATTGTCCGGAACACGAGTCAGGGTGTCACAGGCAAAGTTGCAGGCGGCATAATATTGTGCCCCTTTTACATATTTGGAATCAGCATATTTTAGGTAATCTTCAAGACTGATTTCTGGCAGCTCAAAACTGGATTCCTGAGTGATACTTCCATCCTTGTTCTCCGTTATTTTGGGAGGAAAATCTTTTTCCAGTTTTTCCCAATCATAATCAATGGTTGCCTCCACAAAAAATCGCTCTTGGCAGCGTGCGACAGCAAGGTCTGATATGGTTTTTATAGAAAACGAGAGTATCACCGATGTGAGTGTAAGTGCGGCAATGATCATAACCATAAAACTTCTGCCCTTATTGCGCCCAAGATTTTTTATTGCATTTTTCAAAATGTACATATTTTGTACCTCCTTTGCTTCTATAAGAATACAGGAGCAAAATGGAGTTTATATGGAGATACAGAATTTTTTCAAAAATTATTCTTCCTTGAAATCTAAAACGAAACGCATCCCGTTTTCATAGGGCAGAAAGGAGTAAGACAATCGGCAGGCATTGAGAATTCGCTCAGTGAGATATAGCCCCAACCCTGTGCTATCGTCATTTTCATTTAACTTTTCGGCAGGATGATAAAAAGGCGCTCCGATACGTACAAGCGCTTCCCTGGATAATGGCTGACATTCATTCTCCACAATCACCGTCTGACTTTTCATATATATTCTGATAGACTTGTCGGTATCTGTGTACTTGACTGCATTGGAAAGTACATTTGAGAGTGCGTTCTTAATAAGTTTTGCTGAAACCACAGCCGAAAAATTATCTTTTAGAGAAAGCGTCATGTTAAGATTACGGCTCTTGGCGATCATGAAATAGGGGGAAGCTGTTTCTTGCAACAGATTTCCGATATCCGTCTGTTCTTTTTCCTTTGCCGTAGTGTTCACATCCAATTTTGATGTCTCTAAGATACGGCAGACCAGTTCCGTCAGATTCTCCAGGCTTTTCTGACACTCTGCCAAATAGGTATCCCTGTCTTTATACACCCCAACATTATAGAGCATCCCATCTACCATACCGCGTACAGCAGTAACTGGCGTTTTCAGTTCATGGGAAGCAAGCAGAAGAAAGTCCAGTTTTTCCCGCTCTGATTCACCAACTGTCTGAATTTGTTGTTCCAAATCAGAAATAGTGGAGAGCAGCTTTTGATACATCTTGTTGATATTTTGAGATAACACACCAATTTCGTCACCCCTGTTTACAGAGCATGAGGAGTCCTGCGAAAGAGACTGCATTCGGGTAGTGGCTGCGGTAATGTCCTGTATGGGTTTTACAATAGATTTCGCATAAAAATAGGCAACCACTACAGAGAGCATAATGCACACAATGAGTACCACAGGTAAAATTAACAGTAACACCGATACTGCGTCTCCGACAGGTTGTAACGACACGATGAGTGTTAAACAAACCGTTTTGCCATCAACTGTTTTGAACTTTGTTTCGCTCGCAGCAAAATCCACATCAAAGCTGATCGTACCCTCCTCGTTTTCTACTGGTGAGTCTCCCCCAACCATCTCAAAGCTGATGCCAAATCCGGCAGAACAGATGACTTCTCCGTTTTCATATTGAGCGGTGTATCCATACCCTTTGGAAACAGCATAGGAAACCACAGCAGCGGATATGTCCTTTGCATTCTGTACTTGCAGCTCCTCAGCAAGCTGTGTGGTATCCGCATTGAGTTCCCGTCGTTTATACGATTCATAGAATACCGGCAGAAAACTGTAGATCAGTAAAAAAGTGACGAGTATTATACCAACCATCAAACTGAGACAATGCAAAAAAGTTTTAGGAAACAGTTTCATATTTTTCATTCTGCCGCCTCAAACCGATAGCCGATCCCTTTAACTGTATGGATGGCTGTGCAGCCCAATTTCTTACGCAGATTTTTAATATGCGTATCTACAATGCGGTCGGCAATGTTGCTGTCAAACCCCCATACTGCATCTAAAATCTGCATACGGGAAAGTACATTGCCTTGGTTTTCAATCAGCACTTTTAAAATCTCAATTTCTTTTGTTGTCAGTGAGAGGGGTTTGCCATTTTTTGTAACGGAATAGGCAGAAAAATCGACTGCAATATCCTCAAAGCATACCGTTGTTTTGTTAATCGGGCGACTTCTGCGCAGGAGGGCAGATACTCGTTTCACAAGGACAATGGGCGAAAACGGTTTGGTGACGTATTCGTCTGCCTGTAAATCAAAACTTTTTATCTGTGTATATTCATCACTCAATGCCGTCAGCATAATAACTGGCGTATCAGATAGAGAGCGGATTTCCCGCAAAACCTCAATACCATTTTTCTTTGGCGTCATAATATCTAACACAACCAAATCAAAACGTCCTTCATAAAATCGAATGATTGCTTCCTCTCCGTCATATGCGTCAGTTACATCATATCCTGCTTCTTTCAAAAATTCACGGATGACCTGATGTGTATTCCTGTCATCCTCAACTACTAAGATACGATACATAATCACCCCCACTCCACCAGCATGCGAAGTTCATCGACCACCTGTCCGCCAGATTTTCCGGCCTCCTCGATGGTGACATCCGCATATTTCTCATACAGAGGGACCCTCTCTCGGTACAAATCCAAAAGGCTCATCCCGTCTTTTAAGGCCACCCCCCGGTCAACCAGATTCCCGAGCCGCTTTTCCAATTCCTCATAACTGATCTTCAGATAGACAACTGTGCCGATCTCTTTGAAATGCTCCATGGCCGACGCCCCGTAGATCACGCTGCCTCCCGGTGCGATCACCGTCCGATTTGCATCAATCTCCCTGTTAATCCGCTCTTCTATGGCTAAAAATCCCTCCAGTCCCTCGGCGGCAATGATCTCTTTCAAAAGCCGCTCCTCCTTCTCCTGGATCAGAAGATCCGAATCCAGAAATTTATAGCCCAGACGCTTCGCAAGAAGTACCCCGACCGTACTCTTTCCGGCGGCAGGCATACCAATCAGCGTAATGTTATTCCAATTATAACGCATCATTTTTCCTTTCTTTTCCACTTTACACGGGACCATTGACTTTTATCCTGCTTTTCTGTTGCATATATTTCTGCTATTTATTTCTTTGTATCCGGAAAACCCTAGAAACACTACCCCTGCATCACCATCACTAACCCTGGCACAAACTGCTTCTTCCTGGACACCACGCCCGGCAGAGTCACAGAAAGCTCTGAGACAGCACAGCCTGGAAACGCCTGTTCCAAAAGCTGTACTCCGTTTGTCCCGTCACAGAGCACCTCTGTGGACTCGTCCAGAATGCCCGTCAGCATAAAAAACAGCAGATCCACTTTGTTTTTACTCTTCATCTTCTCAATATAAGGCGTCATCCGCTCCTTGAGTTCCACAAGCTCCGTCACATCCATGGAGCTGATCTGCGAAATTCCCACTGTGGTACCGTCGATATCAAACACCTTATAATCCTGGTAAAAAATATCCTTTTCCGATTTCTTCTTCAGATTACTTCCCGCGGCAAACATTTCCCTTGCCAGCTGCTTTGTGTCGATGCCAGCGATCTTTGCCAGAGCTTCTGCCACTTCCTTGTCCACTCCAGTACAAGTGGGCGAACGGTAGAGCAGAGTATCTGACACAATCGCACTACAGAGAAGCCCGGCCACCTCCGGCCCGATTTCCACCCCTGCTTCCCGGTATATCTGGTAAATAATGGTCCCCGTGCATCCCAGAGGCTGGTTGCGGAAAAAGACAGGACCAATGGTCTCCAGACTCCCCAGCCGATGATGATCAATAATCTCCAGAATCTCGGCGCTCTCGATTCCAGGCACTGCCTGGGATCTCTCATTATGGTCCACCAGGATCACTTCCTTGCGCTTCATCCCCAGCAGGTTCCTCCGGGAAATCATTCCCTGATACCGGCCGTCCCGATCCAGGATCGGAAAATCCCGGTGCCGCTTGCTGGCCATAATATCCTTGATATCGTCCGTATAATCTTCCAGGTCAAAGCTTACGATCTGCTTGGTTTTCATAAAATACCCGATGGGCATACTCTGATTGATCAGCCTGGAGGCCGTAAACGTATCAAAAGGCGTGGAGATCACGGTACACTGATGGTCCTCGGCCAGCTTCTTAATGGTCATCGACACCGGCGCGCCGTCACAGACCACAATGCAGCCTGCATTCATCTCAATAGCGCACAGCTGAGATTCATAACGGTTTCCCAGAATCACCAGATCATGCTCCTCTATGTAGGACTCCATCAAATCCGGATTGGCTGCTGCCACCAGCACTTTCCCCTGATCAAAATAATTCTTCTCGTCGCCCACCACCACGACCCCTTCCAGTGTCTCCTTGATGTTGACAAACTGGGTACAGGCAGCCGACAAAATGGCACTGTCGTACACATTCATATAAGAATTGGCAATGTCTCCAATGGTAATCAGTCCCTCCAGCCGGCTGTCTCTGGTGATGGGAAGTGTCACCACCCCCAGTTCTTTCATGAGCGTCCATGCCTTTTTCAGAGAAATATTAGAACGGACTCCCTTTGTTTTCCGGATCTCAATATCCTTGACCTGAGTCCTGACATCCTTAATAAGCTCCGGTACCGGAATATGAAATTTCTCCAGCACATATTGGGTTTCCGGATTGACCGCCCCAGCCCGACAAGGCATATGTTCCTTCCCGGTCAATGCCTGTTTCAGCCTCGCATATGCGATAGCCGAACAGATGGAATCCGTATCCGGATTTCTGTGCCCCACCACAATCACTGCTCTTTTTGCTTCCTCCATACAAGCCTCCTCCTGTCTCACAATATTTACATTTTATTCATTATATGTTCATATTTTATTCACAATTGGTTGTTATGCTATTTATACAAAAAAGTTGTATTTCAATTCGGTTTTTCGTCAAAATGCATATAGATTTTTCATAATTATCCCGGGGCATATGCTCCGGGAACTCCTCGTTTTAGAGGGTTTCTCTTTTTTTTCGTCAACCTGTACAGCTTCCCCTATTTCTACCCTCTACACCGATGAAGCTGCACCGCCCAATCGCGAAAAAGACGCTCAAACTTCATTTCGAGCGCCTTTCTGTGAAGCATATTTTATAGTTTTCTATATAATCATCGCCTGTTCTTGCGTGAACGGCGTCTGGTGCTTTAAAAAGATGCGGGATATGGTCCAGCTCCCGCTGCTGCTCTTACGCTTCTCCGTCGTACATAAACATCACAAGCTTCTGTACGTCATCCGGTTCGTGAGCGATCAGTTCCATCTCGCCGATGGTCTTGTCGGCAAATACACTGGCCAGAGCAACATACTGTGTCAGCTTGGATTTCAGGTTAAGCCTGTCACCCTCATTGGTTACTAACTCGACCTTGCCCTTGCACTCGTCGATCACCTTGAAAAGCTTCTCAACATCTTTGACATTCTTGACCTTCATAACTGATATCTCCTTTCTTATTTTAACATAATTTCCTTATGTTGGCTACATCATAGCATGCCTTTTTCCATTTGTAAATAGGTCTTTCTATTTTCTACCATTCGACCAGAAGTCCCCGAGAAGAGACGGCAGTTTTTCGTAATTTATCACATGGCAGTCCGCCCACTCTCTGGGAAATAATCGTCGATATTCACCAGAAAGAAACCTATCATCCAGCAAAAGAATGATTCCCTCGTCCGAGTCTGTACGAATCACGCGGCCCGCCGCCTGCAGGACTTTGTTCATTCCTGGATAGCGATACGCGTAGGAAAAGCCGTCCTTACCTTGCTTTTCATACCAGTTTTTCAGGATTTCCCGCTCCGTACAGATTCCCGGAAGTCCTGTTCCAACCACCAAAACGCCGATGAGCTGTTCTCCCTGCAGATCAATGCCCTCAGAAAAGATCCCCCCCATGACACAGAAGGCTGCCAGGGACTTTTCCCGCTCCCGCGCAAATTGTGCCAGAAATTCTTCCCTGTCTGCCTCTGTCATCCGCGGGGACTGCACAAGAAATTCCGTACTGTCAGGCCTCTTTCTTGCCAAGGCAGTCTCATAAACTGCTTCCATATAAGAATAGGAGGGAAAATAGACCAGATAATTACCTTTTTTCCCAGAGACTGCCGCCAGGATATAGTCCAGAACTTTCTCATATTCGCGGCGGTTTCTTCGCCTGTAACGGCTGCTCACATCCATGGCAGCGGCCAGAAGCCTTTTTGACGGATCAAAAGGCGAGGGGGCATATACTGCATATTCTTCTTCATTGCCGCAGAGCAGTTCTTTATAATAGCGGATAGGAAGAAAAGTCGCCGAAAAAAATACGGCGCTGTTCCCCTTGCTTAAGCAGGCCGAAAGATTATCTGCCGGGCTCACACAATAGAGACGCAACATAAAGGACTGCTCATTTACCGGCTCCGTATAAATACAGTAGGATTCGTTCAGCCTCTCGTACATGTTCAGAAAATGGCGGACTGCCAGATAAAAATCCCCAAAATCTTCATTGCCGTCCAACACCCGAAATTCCTCCAGGAACGCTTCCATTTCCCCATATGCTCCTGTGAGCGCCAGGGCAAAAGCGTCCACCGAATCCCTCACAAGAGTCCCGTCACTTTCCCGTTTCATCTCCAGCAGCATTTTGTTGCAGGAGGAAAGCCGTCTAGCCAGCTTTTGGCTATAAGGCTTCACAAAGGCCCTGGCTTTCAGGAAATCCTCTTTATATATTTCGGCGCTATACATTTCTCTGGCCCGCTCCACCAGATTGTGGGCCTCATCCACCAGAAATAAATATTCTCCCTCCGCCCCGTCCGCAAAATACCGTTTCAGCTGTACATTGGGGTCAAACACATAATTGTAATCACAGATAACCACATCCAGCCAGTCGCTTAAATCCAGAGAAAACTCATGGGGACAGACCTGATACCTCTCACACCAGCTAAGAATGCTCTCCCGCCCGGCCTTCTCCTCCAGATGGATATAGTCAAACACCGCCTCGTTCACCCGATCAAAATGTCCCTTCGCATAGGAACATGCCTCCGGATTACATTCTGGCCGTCTTCCCTCCCCTGTCATGGGACAGAGCTTTTCCTTTGCCGTCAGAGTGATGGACGACGCACGAAGCCCCTTCCCCCGTAAAATCTCCATGGCCTCCTCTGCCACTGTCCTAGTGATCGTCTTTGCTGTCAGATAAAAAATCTTATCCCCCAGCCCTTCTCCCACAGCCATCACTGCAGGAAACAGGACAGACATGGTCTTTCCGATGCCGGTAGGCGCCTGAATAAACAGTTTCCTTTTCTGCTCCATAGCCCGATAAGCCGATACTGCCAGTTCCCGCTGCCCCGGCCGGTAAGGAAAGGGAAAGGAAAGCTCCCGGATGGACGCATTTCTCTGTTCCCTGTGATGATAGAGAAACATCCCCCAGGCCGCATATTCTTCCAGAAGATGGGCCACGTAACGGCGGATTTCTTCTGGGGTGAGCTGCTCCTCAAAGCGACGGATTTCTTCGCTCTCTAAATGGCAGTAAGTGAGCTGGATGCCCACAAAGGCCGGTTCTTTTCTCTGATCAAAACGTCCGCCGTCCAGAGCCATACAGGCATAGCACATGGCCTGGGCCCGATGGACCGGGAGCGGTCCTTCCAAAGCCCAGATATCCCAGTAGACCCCTTTGATCTCATCCACAACAGGAACACCGTCCCGGACAAAAATCCCGTCCGCCCGCCCTTCCAGCGAGATCACCAGTTCCTCGACCTCATAATCTGCCTTTAAAGAAACTTCCGCCTCGTAGCCGCCGCCCATGCGGCCTTGAATCTTCCGGTGAATCCTGGCCCCGGCTGCCATGGCCTCCGCTTCTTTCTTCCCCCTTCTGCGGTTGTCAATATCTCCGCTCCGAAGAAGAAATTCCACCAGATTCCGCACAGAAATCCGAATCCTGTTTTCGGTAAACTTTGCCACAATTTTTCCCCTTTTATCACGCATTCCCACCACGGAAAAACAGGCCGCCGCCCATCTTGGCAGCAGCCTGTTTTCTTCGTCCTGAGATCACCTTGGATCAGCAGAATGCAAAGCGGTCCAGCACATCCTCCAGCGTCGTATCCATCCCACTGTACTGCACAGTCCAGGGCTGGCTTAGGTCTAAGCTCATGACGCCCAGGATGGATTTTGCATCCACTACCATCCTGTTATAATACACATCAACGTCAAAGCTACACCTACTCGCTGTTGAAACCAGTGTCTTTGCATCTTCAACTCTTGATACCTTAATCTGTCTCTTTTTCATTTTCAACACCCCTTCAGAATAAAATTAAACTGTCACCTGATGTTGGAAAATGTTATATCATTCCTCGTTTGGATTGTCAAGGCCGTTTATGCATTTTCGTGCATATTACCAAAAAACCAGCCCTCTCTCCCGGAAGGAAAAAGGAATTTCCTGTCAAAATGCCGATATGGATAAAGTGAACCAATTTACTCTGCAGACTCTGCTGCAAATTCCAAAAGATATTCCTTCGTATTTTTTTCCGGGCAGTCAAGCACCACCTCCAGGCATCGCTCCAAGACAGCCCCAAGTTCCCGGCCCGGTTTCATTCCGGCCTCAATCAGATCCCGGCCATTTACAGCCAAATCCTTTAAAGACGTGCAGTCTCCTGCTTCTCTGATCTTCCGGTAATACTCACGGATCGTAACTAACTTCGGCAGATAAGTCTCCTGGGCATAAGAATTTTTTCCTCTGCTGTCCGCCTCACAGACCTCTAAAAGCAGAGGAAACAGCTCGTCCCCCAACCGGTTCATGGCTTTTCTCACTCCTGCCTTTGAGACAGGAAAGGGAAAATCATGGTAATATACCAGTTTCGTCACTCCATCCAGAGTGGCATTGTCAAATTTCAATCCTCGGATGACCCCCTTTGCAAGCTCTGCACTGATCTTTGCATGGCCGTAAAAATGGATAGTCCCGTCCGGGTCCATAATACTGGCCTGCGGCTTTCCAAAATCGTGAAGCAGCATGGTCCACCGGAGCAGATGATCTGCCCTCACGCTCTGCAAAGCTTTCAGCGTATGCTCTCCCACGGACAAATCATGGTAACGGTTCCTCTGGGGCGTTTCCATGATCCGGTCAAAGCCCGGCATGATAACCGCCGTGATCCCAAGCTCCCAGGCCCGTTTCAAATACTCCGGGTGACTGGAGAGAAGCAGTTTGTCAAGCTCTGCCTGAATTCGTTCCTTGCTGATCAGGGAAAGCCTTTGTGCCATTTCCCGAATAGCCGCCCCTGTCTTCTCCTCAATCACAAATCCAAGCTGGGCCGAAAAACGGACGGCCCGAAGAATCCGCAAGGCGTCTTCCGTAAACCGTTCTTTCGCCTCTCCCACAGCGCGGATAATTCCCTTCTGTAGATCTTCCATGCCTCTGAATTCATCAATGATCCCTGTTTTCGGACTGTAGGCCATGGCATTGATGGTAAAATCTCTCCGTTTCAGATCTTCCGTCAGACTAGCTGTAAAGACCACCTCTTTTGGATGTCTCCCATCCTCATATTCTCCGTCCACCCGGTAAGTGGTCACCTCATAGCCGCACTGCTTCAGGAGCACAGTAACCGTACCGTGTTTAATTCCCGTATCCACAGTCCTCTGAAACAACTGTTTTACCTGTTTTGGTGTGGCCGAAGTGGTAATGTCCCAATCCCCCGGCTTCCGTCCCAATATGGTATCACGCACGCACCCGCCCACGGCATACGCCTCAAAGCCTGCTTTCTCCAACGTATCAATAATAAAAGCCACGTGGGCCGGAATTTTCATTCTCATAAGAGGGCCTCCTTTTCTTTCCCTTACATCATACCACAGCCTGGCATTCCCAGACAAGCAAACCTTTGGTAGAACAAAGATTGCGCAAAGCGCAATCGCCGCGCGTGAGCGGGCCTGAAAGGCTAATTTCCTTTCCGCGAACTGCGCATCCTCGCGGAGCGTTTTCATTTTATAGGATGCAATTTCCTATAAAGTAAGAAAAGGAGCCTCTCGGCTCCCTCTCCTGAAAATTCCAGTCTTATTTAGAACAATCCAGTGATCTTTCCACTCTCGTCCACGTCGATCTTCTCGGCTGCCGGCACCTTGGGCAATCCGGGCATGGTCATGATCTCCCCGGTCAGGGCCACGATAAAGCCTGCGCCTGCAGAAATCTTCAGATTCCGCACAGTCACCTCAAAATCGGTCGGAGCGCCCAGCTTATTCTGATCGTCTGTTAAGCTGTAC